>DDSL01000012.1:24199-32321 GCA_002343825.1 Chthonomonas sp. UBA2391 | reverse complement strand
GGGGTGAAGGTGGCCAAGGCGGACAGGGTGGCCAGGGCGGCGGATCCTCGGTCGCGGTCTTTGACTCCAACTTGCCCGGTACTGCGGCCGTCAACTGTTTCTATCGCGTGAGCCCGGGCGGCAACGGAGGAAACGGTGGGAGCGGCGGTTCGGGTGGATCTGGTGGTAGCGGCGGGAGTGGAGGAACTGGATTCGCGGCCTCTGCGGGTGGAGGTTCGGGTGCTCCCGGTATGCCGGGCGGAAACGGAGGCCAGGGCGGCGGAGGAGCTGGTGGTAACCAGATCTATATCGCTCGGATCGGGACTGTTTCTCCTGACATGGGTCCCGGAGCGGGCGAGTTTCGGACCGGTGACCCTGGACTTGGCGGTGCTGGCGGCTTTGACTCGGGAGCGAACGGAACCTTCGCCCGGCGGGTTGTAACCGGATCTCAGCGTCCGCGAGTGAGTGGCGTGCCTGATATCGTCGGAACCCACACGCTCTTCATCACCACTGCGAACTCGGGCGTCACACGGCAACCGGTGCGGGTCATGAGGACAGGTTTGGGTGCACCCGAGACGTTCTCGGGGGTCAACAACACCGGCCCCGCAAACGGCAACGGCGGGATCGGGACGAACTTCATCGAGTACTCGCCGAATCCGAATTTCGTCGGCATCGACCACTTGATCTATGCCATTGCGACGTCAAGCGGCGGATACTTCGAAGGGTATGCAGTTTTTGTTGTCCTTCCGCAGGTTTCGGGCAGCATCACCTGGAACGATCGTTTGGACCGCTTCCCGACCACCATGTCCGTCCGCGTCACGATGCCGGATGGCTCGGTTTGGAACGATGAACTGCCGGTCAGCGAGGGCGGTTCGTACTTCTTCTATGGCCCAGCGGTTGCGGGTAAGTCGACGGTGACGATCAAGGCGGGCACCTATCTGAGCCAAAAGAGAAGCTACAACACCAACGTAACCGGGAACGCCTTGCTGGACTTTAGCCTTGTCAATGGCGACGTGGATGGGGACGACTCGATCACGATTTTCGACTACATCGATCTTTCGGGCAGTTTCGATAAGTCGGAGGGTGATGCCGGATATCTCCCGCAAGCTGACCTTGACGGGGATGGGGCGGTCACGATCTTCGACTACATCATCCTTAGCCAGAATTTCGACCTCAGCGGGCCGATCGGCTAGGGGTTGATCGCGAGCATCTGACATGGTTGGGTCCCGCCTAGTGTGGGATCCAACCACTCTTTGACTTTGCGATGCTCTTCGGATTCCCGCCGGGGCAAAGCTGATTGCAAGAGATGCAACAGCGGGAAAGGGAATCGGAATGATCTCCGCATCCTCGTAGAGTGGGTAGGTTTTTCGCAATTTCCCCACTGCAAGAACCCAAACAGAAGGGAGTGGACCTATACTGACCCTATGTCGGTAGGTTTAAGGGTCGTTGCCCTCTCCGTGGTGGTTTTTGGAGTCTCCCATGTTGGGGCCTCTCGCCCCGACAACCTTTACCCGCCGCCGGTACAGGACTTTCCCGACCGGTTCGTCAATGACTCTAACTTTGACGGCATCGACGGGGAACGGTATGGCTCGGTGTTTGTGACCAGCGACCCTGGATACGGAACCGACATCGGGGTGGGGACGATCGACAAGCCGATGAAAACCCTCACCGCTGCGATTCTCACCGCCGAAGCGCTGTGGGACTGGGAGCGAGACCGAGTCCCCGAGATCCTGCCGAAGTCTCGCCCCGTTCTCGCCGATTCTGCTTTCTATCTTGAGTTGCCGGTGATTTTTGGGATTGACGGTCTCTTCGGTGGGTACGACGTTCGCGCCGGATGGTCGAGGAATTTGCTGGACCGGGCCACAGCACTTTCGCCCTATCCGGTGGGTGGAGTCGTGAGGGGGACCATCCAACAGTTCATGGGGAACGTCGTGTTCTCTACAAGCTCAACTGCAGCCGCTGGACCAGGGGTCTCGACGTTTGGCGTGGTCGTGGACTCGAACACGAATCAGGTCTTTACTGATTGCGTGTTCTTTCCCGGCGCGACCTCCGCTGGTGTGAATGGCGCTACTGGCGCCAATGGGCGAAGTGGAGCTGCGGGAGGCAAGGGACAGAATGCCGGGAATTCGGTCAACCCTGGCGGTAACGGTGGGTCCGGAGGCAACTCACCCTGGTCTTCCGGCGGAGCCGGGGGCAAAGGCGGCACTGGCTTCGTGTTCAACCAGGGGATTGATGGCAGTGCTGGGAGTGGATCGCCGGGTGGCAGCGGTGGTTTTGGAGGACTTGGCGGAAACCTTATAAGCGGCGGAGCCGCTCCAGGAACCAGTGGCGGGGCAGGGAATCCGGGCACGGATGGTGCACCTGGAGCCAGTGCGACCTCTTGGTTTCTACCCGATGGCGAAAATGGTGGGGATGGCCAGCACGGTGACGCCGGAGGTGGCGGCGGTGGCGGTGGGGGCTTTGCCGGGAGTTCCGACTGGTTCGCAGGCGGCGGCGGTGGCGGGGGTGGCGCCGGCGGAGAGGGCGGCAAGGGTGGACGAGGAGGCCTCGGCGGCGGTTCCGCAGTGTCCTTTATCGACGTCGGTTCGGCCGAAAGCTTTGTGCAGCACTCGCAGTACGTGGTCAATCCGGGTGGAAAGGGAGGAGATGGCGGTTCCCCAGGATCCGGCGGGACCGGTGGTTCGGGCGGAACTGGGGGATCGGGCTTCTCGGCTTCTGCGGGCGGGGGGAGTGGCGGACCCGGGATGTCGGGAGGCACCGGAGGCCCGGGCGGCGGCGGAGCGGGTGGAAGTCAGATCTTCCGGGCCCGAGTCGGCGGCGCTCCGGGGCTTCTCGGGACGGGCGCGACGACAAGGATCTTTGGGAATCCCGGAGTCGGTGGATCGGGTCCTCTGGGGCCGGGGGCGAACGGGATCCGCGCAACTTACTCGAATACCGGCTCGGTGCTACCGACGTTTGATTTGGTCCCTGACATCGTCGGAACCCACACGCTCATCATCGTCCCGGCCAATTCTGGGATGAGGCAACATCCGGTGCGCGTGATGCGCACGGGGCTTTCTCCGGCCGAGACCTTTGTTGGAGTGAACAGTACGGCCCCCCAAAACGGGACCGGAGGAATTGGAACCGACACATTGGAATACCAACCCAATCGGAACTTCGTCGGAATCGACCATTTTGCTTATGAAATCGAGACCAACACCGGCAACAACTTTAGCGGCTACGCGGTCATCGTCGTGACGCCCTTGGTGTCGGGTCAGATTCAGTGGCAGGACCGGATCGACCGATTTCCAGATCGCGCGGAATTTCAGATCACGCAGCCGGATGGGAAGGTTTGGCGTCGGACGATCCCGATCGAGTCGGATGGTTCGTACTTCTTCTATGGACCCGCCATCGCAGGAACTTCGACCCTTCGTATTCGCGCTCCCCGCGGCTGGCTAACCCAGGAGCGTACTTACAATACGACCCAAGGGAATCCCGGCTCGATCGACTTTGCCCCGATCAACGGCGACGTGGACGGGGACGACTCGATCACTATCTTTGACTATATTGACCTCTCGCTCAGCTTTGACACGGGCGAGGGCGATCCAGGGTTCTCGCGTTGGGCCGACCTCGACGGGGATGGCTTGGTCACGGTTTTTGACTACATCATCCTTAGCGTGAACTTTGATCTGAGCGGACCCATCGGCTAGACCGGCTAAACTAGAAGACGATGAAGCTGTTCGTCGATACCGGGGACCTGGAAGAAGTTCGTAAGGCGGCCGAGTGGGGCATTCTGGACGGAGTGACCACCAATCCGAGCCTGATTGCCAAGTCGGGGCGTGGATTCCGCGAAACGGTTCTCAAGATTTGCGAACTGGTCCCGGGCGGCGACATCAGCGCCGAAGTCGTCGCGACCGACTACGAGACGATGCTGAAAGAAGCGCTCGAGATTTCGAGTTGGCATCCGCAGATCGTCGTCAAGGTTCCTCTGATCGAGCCGGGGATCCGCCTCGTCCGGGAACTGACGGAGCGCGAAATCAAGACGAACGTCACCCTGGTTTTCTCGGTCACCCAGGCCCTGATGGCGGCCAAGGCCGGAGCCACCTATATCAGCAACTTTGTTGGCCGGGTGGATGACATCAGCGATGACGGCATGCGCGCCGTCGCCGACACGGTCCAAATGGTCGAGAACTACGGCTATGAGAGCGAGGTCTTGGCCGCGAGCATCCGCCACCCTCTGCACGTGGTGCAGTCGCTGGAGGCTGGGGCCCACGTCGCCACGATGCCGCTCAAGATTTTGGAGATGATGTTCAAGCATCCGCTCACCGAGAGCGGCTTGGAGCGGTTCTTGAGCGACTGGAACAAGGCTGGACTCTCGATTTTTGAACCAGTTTCCAGCAATTGAACCGAACTTTTCGACTTGCCGGATGCGTCCGGAAACGCACTCGCCGTAGACACGTCCATCCTGTGAAGCAATTCGCTGAGAAAAGGACGGCTTACGGATGGATTGGAGCATGCCCCTGACTGGATGGATGGATCCTAAAATGAGCGCTGGAGACTCGGATGAGTCTCTAGTTGAGCGTTCACGTCATGGGGACCTCGGAGCCTTCGAACAACTGTTCGACAAGCACCGACTCATGGTTTACCGATTCGTCTATCAGATGGTGCGGAATCGAGACGATGCCGATGATCTGACCATGGAGGTCTTTGTCCGGGCCCACCAAAACCTGGACAAGTATCGAGACGAGGCCAAGTTCACCACGTGGCTGCTCAGGATCGCGAGTAACCTGGTCACCGACCGGGCCCGTATGAGCACCCGCCGCACGAATCTGGAGCAAAAAGAAGCGGGGGGTGCCCTCACGTGGATGACCGTTGGTGAGCACGAAGACCCGGTTCAAAACTTGGAGGGAGATCGCCGCATCCAAGTCCTCAAAAAGGCCTTGATGGCCCTCCCCGAACACCACCGGGCCATGATCGTCTTGCGCGACATCGAGGAGCGCGAATACCAAGAAATCGCCTCGATGTACAACTGCTCGGTTGGGGGAGCCAAGCTCCGGGTGCTCCGCGCCCGTCGAGCGCTTCGCGACCGAGTGATCCCGCTTTTAGGAGACCCAGCATAAGATGGACAAGAACCACGACGATCTGATGTCGCGAGTAATGGATGGGGAAGCGAGCTCCCATCCCGATGCCCAGACCTACCTTCAAATGAAGGAGGCACTGAAGGCCATGCGTGACGACCTGCCCGAAAGTCAGCTTTCTTTTGCCCGAGTCTCCGACCGAATCACCAAGCCGGAGATGATCACGATTCGTCCCAAGAAGTGGTACCAGTCGTCGGTTGGGGCGTTCCTTGCGATGCAGGGCGGCGCGGTCGTGGTTGCCGGTTTGCTCTTCTGGGCGCTGAAGGCGACCTCGCCCAGTTCACCGGTCATTTCACCGGCCGATGTGGTGGCCAATATGGGCGCCATCGATGGGGCCGAAGCGACCTCCTCGGACGCGGTGGCCGCTCCACCCGAGCAACCCCTGGCCAAGAACGACGCTCCCATCGAGACGGCTGAAACCACGACCACAGAAGTCTCGAGCGAACCCTTGACCGTTCGAGTGGTTCCGCCTTCGCCAAAACCGGCCCAGATGACCTCCTCTCAAGGTCGGGAAAGCAAGGTCCGCGAACCGCGGCGTAAGCGTCGGGAGCGGACCCAGCCCAGATTTGATTCCAACACGATGATCGTGATGAAGGAGGCCACCTCGGCGGCGGAGTCGGGCATGGGAGCCCCGAGCCCGGGAGGCCAAGCGGCGGTCACGGCGGATGCGGGAACTTCCGAATCAGAGTATCAGGGTCCGCCCGTCATCATCAGCTCGGATGTGAGTTCTACCGGGGCTCAGTCGGCCACTGAAATCAAGGGAGGCGGCGATGTGGTTGTCGGTGGTTAGTCCGGCCCTCTTTGTGGCCGCATTGTGGACCACGACCCCCGACAAGGTCGAGGCCGAGCGGGTTTGGGAGTCCGCCCGAGAATCCTTGCTGGAGATCGAAAGTCGCTCCGCTGGGAGGGGTTATGCGATCCTGATCGACCGCACTGGTCTCTTCTTGGTTTCTTCCTCCCTGGTCGACCAAGCCCAGGTTTGGGGCCGGACGCCTCAGGGGACATTGGTTTCATTGGACGTGGTCAGCACCGACGAGGTCACGCAGTTTGCGCTGTTGCTCGGTCGGTCGATGGACCAGCAGTTGGCCCGGATGAAGCCGGTTCGGCTTGCAGCGCAGCCTGACGAGGGGTGGCTCTTGGCCGGACTTCCTTCGGGGGTCCTCCGCGGTGAATGGGTCGGAAGTAACCGGGTTGGGCTGATGAAGCCGAACTCGCGTTACCTCCCCTTGACCGAAATGCGGTTCGAGACCCCCAGCATCCGCTTTGGCGGGGCCCCGGTCTTTAACTCCAATGGTGAACTCGTGGCGATCGTCTCGGCCACCTTGGAGCCTGTCGCGACCAAAAAGGAGTCCATGAACAAAGCCCAGTACGGCCCGACCGGACTGACGGTCGCCTATAGTCTGGGGCCGAGGGTAATTCAGCGCGTTGTGGATGGTTTTCGTTCGCCGAGTCGGTTACCAAAGCACCCGACCATTGGCGCATTCTTCGGAGAAGGCAAGCAGCCAGGCGCTCTGGTGGTGGATGTCACTAAGGGTTCGCCGAGCGACGACGCAGGGCTCAGGACCGGCGACCTGATCGTTGCAATCAACGAGATCGCCGTCGAAGACCGGTTCGATCTCGTTCGCGCCTTGTTCGACCAGGTGGTCGGCGAGGTAGTCGAGCTGAAAGTGCGGCGGCTAGGTCAAGAGGCGTTGCTGAACCTGAAGATCACCATCGGCGATCAGCGCGACCTAGCCACTCGTCGCTAGGTCGACCAGTTTCCACTGAACCGACCGGTTCCCGTTGAACTCGTTGATGCTGGGCTCGTAGGCCACGTCGATTGAGTCGTTGGGTTCCACCCATCCCAGGTCTTCGTTTCGGTTCCATGCCAAAAGGTCACGCCGGGTCCCGGATTCGGACCGAAGGATCATCTTTGTGTGCTTGCCGTTGCTCAGCGGGACCTTGGATTCGACCCTCATCCGTCGCGAAACAAAGGTGGGCCGAGGATTTTCTGCGCCGAACGGCTCGAGCAGCGCGTACTCGTCCATCACGTCAAGATCGACCTCTTCGGCGGTGACCTCCGCATCGATGTGGAGGGGAGCGGGCGCTGGAACGTATCCAATTTCTTGGGCGAGGGCATTGACTGCTTGCTTAAATTCGGCGATCCGGTCCACTTCGATCCCGATCCCGGCTGCAAGCTCGTGGCCTCCGCCACTGCAAATCGTGTGAAGACCGTGAATGGCCTCGGCTAGGTGGAATCCGGGCAACGACCGGGCGCTCCCCTTAGCCGTCGTGGATCCCTCCTCATAGCTGATCACGAACGTAGGTCGCTCGAAGGTATCGAGGAGCTTGCCGGCCACAAGGCCGATGATTCCGCTGGGCCAGCCAGGATTGGAGACGACGAGAATTGGCTGCTTATCGAGCTCGAGTTCGCGGACCATCTCGACCGCCTGGTCTACGATTCGAGATTGCTCAAGCTTTCGAGCGTCGTTGATCTCGTTGAGTCGCAGGGCGAGTTCCCGGGCCGCAGTTCGGTCCTTCTCCATCAGGAGTTGGAGGCTGAGGGAAGCGTCATCGAGGCGGCCGGCCGCATTGAGCCTTGGGCCAATTTGGAATCCGACGTGGTCCGACTTGAGGGTGTTGGGAATCTCGTTGAATGCGACCCGCAGGAGTTCTTGGAGACCTGGTTTCTGAGATGCGCGGATGCGCTCTAGGCCGTGCCGGACGAGGATTCGGTTCTCGTCGACCAGGGGCATGACGTCGGCCACCGTGCCGAGAGTTACGAGGTCGAGATAGGCCCGATAGAACCCTTCGACGGGGTGCTGGAGATCGCGGGTCAGGCCTGCACAGAGCTTGAAGGCCACCCCCGCACCACTCAAGTTCTTGAACGGGTAGGTCGAGTCCTCCCGATGAGGATTGACGACGGCGTGGGCCTTGGGGAGAACAGGGCCTGGTTCGTGGTGGTCGGTGACGACGACCCGCATCCCCGCCTCTTTGGCGGCTTCGACCTGGGCTTGGGCCGAGATGCCACAGTCGCAGGTGAGAAA
>DDSL01000012.1:0-24151 GCA_002343825.1 Chthonomonas sp. UBA2391 | reverse complement strand
GCCGTCGACGTCGTAGTCGCCGTGGACATAGATCTTCTCCTTGCGGCTGATGGCCCCTAGGATCTCGGCCCGGGCGCGGTCATAGTCGGGAAGGAGGCTTGGATCGTGGAGCGAATCGAGGCTGGGGTGGAGGAACTCTCGTGCGCGGGCTGAAGAATCGAAGCCCCGTCCGGCCAAGATTCGAGCGATGGCGGGCGGGACTTCGAGTTCGCGGACGAATGACTGCTCAACCTCGGGATAAGAGGGAGCCAATTGCCAGGGGCGCTTGGATGCGACGGTGAGCCCGCTCACATCTTTTCGACTTGGTTAAAGTCGAGCTCCACTGGGGTTTCTCGTCCGAAGATGTTGATGAGGACTTGAAGCTTTTCGCGGTCGGCGTTGACCTCTTCGATCTTGCCGGTGTATTCGCTGAAGGGCCCCTCGATGACGCGGATGATGTCGGCCTTGCTGTAGGCAACCTTGGGAGCTTCTTTGCTGCTCTCCAGGTTTCTCAGAATCCGCTGGACTTCCCAATCTTCAAGCGGCACGGGCTTGCTTCCGCTCTGGACAAAACTTGTGACGCCGCTTGTGTTTTTGACCAACTTGTAGGTGTCGTCGGTCATGTTCATCTGAACGAGGATATAGCCGGGGAAGACCTTGCGGTCACGGACGACCCTCTTTCCGGCCCGAGTCGTCATTTCGGGTTCGGTGGGGATTAGGATCTCGAAGAGGTCATATTCCCAATACCCCTCCACGATGGCTCGTCGAGTGAGAAGTTCCTTAACCTTGTTTTCGTGTCCAGCAATCGTGTGGACCGCGTACCATGCCTTGGCCATCTTCTGAGTGACTATCTCCTTAAAATGATTCTGAGGATCTGGTCAGCTGCAACAGAGAGGCCATAGAGGAGGACCACCAGAGTTACACACACCAAGATCACCGTTCCCGTGAGGCGGTTGGTCTCGGGCCGGGTCGGCCAGTGGACCTTCTTCATTTCTGCGAGCGTGTCTTGCCAAAATCCTTTGAGACCCCTCTTGCTCTTAGGGATGGGGATGCTGGACGGAGCCTTCATACTGGGCTTTTGTTGATCGCTCATCGTACTCATAACCGCTGGACAGATACGCCGATCTTAGGCTCCTTCTGTCGGGGGAATATCCAAAGGATACCAGATTCGAGCCGCCCCCGCACAGGAATGCCCGACTTCGGGGTCCGTTTGGGGCTTGTCAAACGTAGTCTCAATGGAGATGTGGGGTCGGTTCAAGGGACGCTCAGTCCAGCGGGATCCTCGGCTCCGTCAGTTGGAGGAAACCCTGGCCACGGTTCAGGCGTACGCCGCCAGTCATGGCGGAAAGGTCGAGCTGCTGGAGTGGAACGAGAGCGGGGAAGTGAAGATCAAGATGCGCGGTGCGTGCGCGTTTTGCCCCCTTGTCGATCTCACCGTCAAGTCCCGGATTGAGCGTACACTTAAGGACGCGCACCCGGAGATCGTCCGCGTGATAGTCGTATGAGTCCCGAAGTTCAGAAGTTTGACGTCATCGTCGTCGGCGGAGGCACCGCCGGAACGCCCGCCGCCATCGCCGCCGCGCGCCACGGGGCTAGAACCCTCGTTGTGGAGCAGCAGGGAAGCTTTGGCGGGACTCAGGCCAACGGCTGGGTCACTCCGATGATGCCGAACTATCTCGGCGACTTCAAGCTGG
Source organism: Chthonomonas sp. UBA2391 (assembly GCA_002343825.1). Taxonomy (GTDB): domain Bacteria; phylum Armatimonadota; class Fimbriimonadia; order Fimbriimonadales; family Fimbriimonadaceae; genus UBA2391. Next base: position 22,478 of record DDSL01000012.1, on the reverse strand, counting down.
ACAGAGGGATCAACCTTGAATTGGTCGCGGCGCAGAATAGCTTTCAGCCCGCCGCTCCGGGCGAGCTCCACGGCGACGTTTGGTATGACCCGATCTACATGGCCCACATGATGGACCAGGTCACCGCCGACGCGGGGGTGGTTCCGCTCTTCGCAACCACCCTGACCGATGTCCGCAAGGAGGGCAACCGCATCACCGCGATCGAAGTGGTAGGGCGCGGAGGACGCTTCTGGGTCGAAGGAAAGAGCTTTATCGATTGTAGCGGTGACGCGGAGTTGAGCTTTTTGGCCGGGGCCGAGATCATGAGCGGCAACGAGGACGGCATTCACCAGCCGATGACCCTGAGGTTCAAGATGGGAAACATCGATCTGGAGCAAGCGCGCCATGAATTCGAGCATTGGCGCGTCCGAGCCCCCGGACACCTCGAGACCGGATTTGGCGAAGCCAAGACCAGCCCCATGAAGCCGTGGATCGAAGAAGCCATCGAGCGGGGCATCCTGGAAGAGGACGACCTCGGGTACTTCCAGATTTTCACTATGAATGGCTGTCCGGGCGAGATGGCCTTCAACGCGCCTCGGATCAGCGACCTCGATCCCCTTGACCCGTTCCAACTCAGCCGCGCCTTCCAAGTTGGCCGCGCCAAGATCTTCCGGATCGCCCGATTTATGCGGGAATACTTCCCGGGCTATCAGGACGCGTTTGTGAGCGGGATCGCGCCCCTGATGGGAATCCGCGAGAGCCGACGCGTGGTCGGCGACTACGTTTTGACCGCCGACGACCATCAGAATTGCTCCAAGTTTGAAGACACCGTAGCCCGCAACCGGTATCCGGTCGATATCCACCTCAAAGTTGGGCTGGACTACCGCAAGTTTCCCCCAGGGGAGTATCACGACATCCCCTATCGCAGCATCGTGGTGAAGGGGTTCGACAACCTTTGGGTGGCGGGGCGATGCCTGAGCGCTGATTTCGTGGCCCAAAGCGCGGTCCGGATCCAGCCGGTGTGTCGCTCCTTGGGTGAGGCGGCCGGTCACGCGGCGGCGCTCTGTGCCCAGCGGGGGTTGGCGTCTCGGGATTTGCCTTACTCGGATCTCGGGGTCTTGCTCGACTTTTCTCTGCCTACCCCGGCGTAGGTCGGCTTAGTCCATCAGCGCAGGCGTGAACTTGCGGCTCGGCTGATGGGTGATTTCGGCGGTCCGAGAGATGAAGTAGCCCACCGCATCCCCGATGCGCTCGGCGGTGAGGGGTTTGTTGCTGGTGAGCGGGCCATTGGCGGGGACAAAGCCTCGTTCGATGAGTCGTCGCAGGGGCTTCTGGACTCCCTCCGTCATTCCTTCGAGCACGTTCGGGTCAAACCTCCGGCGGGGTGGGGTGATGGCGCGAACGGGCCAGATGCTCTTCTCCCAGCGATCCAGTTCGGAAACCAACGTAGGGAGATCGACTTGGGCAATCTCGGCCCGCCGATCGGGGATCTTGATCTTGAGGACCGTCTCGAAGGCACTCTCGAACTGGTCCATCGCCTGGGTGAACTCGGCCAGGGTGCCCGTTTGAGCCTGCGCTCCGCTCCAAATGATCGTACCGAGCAAGAGCGCGGTCATAGGTCGCTGACGGCTCCCGCTTCGCGGATCTTATCGATCGATTCAAGCGCTCGTCCGGTCCCAACGGCCACGCAGTCCATCGAGTTCTCGGCCACGCGGACGGGGATCTCGGTGACGCTGTAGAGAAGCCGGTCCAATCCTCGCAGGAGTGCTCCTCCACCGGTGAGGGTAATCCCACGTTCGATGATGTCGCTACTGAGTTCGGGAGGCGTCTCTTCGAGGACCGTGCAAAGCTTTTCGGCGATCAACCGGACGGGTTCGCTTAGGGCGTCGCGGATCTCCTCGCTGGTGACCTCGACCGTGCGGGGAAGTCCGGCAACCATGTCCCGGCCGCGCACCTCCATCCGGAGTTCTTGGGCGAGCGGATAGGCCGAGCCGATCTTGATCTTGATTTCCTCGGCCGTGGGGTCACCGATCATCAGATTATAGGTATTGCGGATGTGCCGGATGATCGCCTCATCCAGTCGGTTTCCGCCGACTCGGATGCTGGCTGAGGCGACAATGCCGCCGAGCGAAATCACCGCGATGTCGGTGGTTCCACCGCCAATGTCGACGACCATGTTTCCGCCGGGGGATTCGATGGGGAGTCCGGCGCCGATCGCGGCCGCCATTGGCTCCTCAATCACCATGGCCTCGCCGGCACCGGCGTTCTTGGCGGCCAGAATCACGGCCCGTCGTTCGACGTTGGTGACTCCGCTGGGGACGCAGATCATCNNGGCCTGAAGAGTCGCCGCGAGCCGCAGACCTTGTCGATGAGATACTCCAGCATCTTCTGGGTCGTCGTGAAGTCGGCAATGACGCCATCCCTCAGAGGTCGGATCGCCGTGATGTTGCCCGGCGTTCGGCCCAGCATCTCCCTCGCCTCCAGTCCGACGGCCAAGACCTTTTGGTTCTTGGTATTGATGGCGACCACGGTCGGCTCATTGAGCACGATGCCGCGACCCCGACGATAGACCAAGATATTGGCCGTCCCGAGATCGATTCCGAGTTCTGCTACGAGGCGAAGTTTTGCGATAGTAGGATTATGATAGCGCCTGTTCGAACTCGGTGACCGGGATTCGCTCGACGTCACCCCCAAGCGCGGTCAAAGTCTGTTCGAAATTCTGGTATCCGCGGTCAATAAAGTGGACGTTTCGGATGATCGTCTCTCCTTCGGCGGCGAGTCCGGCGAGGACCAACGCCGCCCCTGCGCGAAGGTCGCTGGCCACGACGTGCGCCCCAGTCAGTCGTTCGACGCCGTCGATGTGGCTCACACGGCCACCTTGGACCATGATCTTGGCTCCCATGCGGTTTAGCTCATTCACATGGCCGGTCCGGCCCTCATAAATCGTTTCTTCGATCGTGCTGTTGCCATCGGCGATGGCGAGCAGGGCGGCCATGGGTTGCTGGATGTCGGTCGGGAACCCGGGATAGGGCATCGTCTTGATCTTTTGCACGCCAACCGGCCGGCCGACCATCTGAACTCGGACCCAGTCGTGACCCTCGCTGCAATCCACTCCGGCTTCGCGGAGCTTGTTCAGGAGTGCGGTTTGGTGTTCGGGCATAACGCCGCGGACGGTGACGTCGCCCTCGGTGATCGCGGCTGCGAGGAGATACGTCCCAGCTTGAAGTCGGTCGGCAGGTACGCGGAACTCGCATCCGGTCAGGCGGTCCATCCCCTGAATGGTGATCGTGCTGCTCCCCGCGCCTTCGATGCGGGCACCCATGGCACCCAGGAAGGCGGCCAAGCTGACGATCTCCGGCTCCATTGCTGCGTTTTGGATCACGGTCATCCCCGGCGTGAGCGCGGCGGTGGCCATCAGGTGCTGGGTCGCGCCGGCGCTGGGGAAGTCGAGATAGATTTCGCCGCCCTGAAGGTTGGGGGCTTCGGCGTAGTAGATCCCGCCAGTAAGGTCGATTTCAGCCCCAAGGATCCGCAGGCCTTTGATGTGAAGGTCCACCGGGCGGGCCCCGATGTTGCAGCCGCCCGGAGCCGGAAGTTGGGTCTTGCCGAGGCGAGCGAGCAGGGAACCGAGGATGTAGAACGAGGTCCGGATCGGGCGGACAAGCTCTTCTTCGACCTCGGCGGTGTGCAGGTTGCGAGTGTCGATGATGAGGGCACCCTCTCGCCACTCGTAGGTTGCGCCGAACCGTGAGAGCAGGCGGAGCTTGATGTGGATGTCGCTGACATCGGGAACGTTGTAGAGCGTCGTCACTCCGTCGGCCAAGAGGACCGCCGAGAGAATCGCGAGAGCAGCATTCTTGCTACCGGTGATATCCACTGAGCCTTGGAGGCGTTTACCCCCGATAACCTTCAACACATTCATGCTTTTCGTTCCATCCTTGGAATTCATCCGCCCTGCTGGCAGAATAGGCAGAGGATACAACGTTTTGCCACTTTTTGCAATGCTTTTTCTGGCATGTTTGTGGGGACACGCTCGGGCGGGCACTGTTATTCCTGCGGGGACTGCGATTCAGAATTGTTAAATCTCCTTTAAATTTGTACGAATGCGCGGCTTTATGAGGGAGAATCACGTTAAGAACGGTAGACCCATGCTTGCAACCTTGCGCCCGCACCATAGACCGATGTGGACGGACACGATAATACGTGTCGGTGCGAACGTGGCTGCCAAAGGGTCTGGGCGCGAACGCGTCCAGGCCCTTTTCTCTGACTCCCCACGCCTTGGCGGTCCGAGCCTCATTCGCTCGTTCTCGTTAAGGCCACGTTCTGCAGCGGACTCATTTGCCCTGCCAACCCAAAACGGAGCCTAGTGATTCGGATGTCCAACCAAGAAGTACTCTTGCTCAACAGTGATTTTGAACCCCTGAATGTTTGCCATCTGCGGCGTGCGATGGCGCTTATCATGCTGGGAAAAGCCGATGTGATTCAGCATCACGACGAAGGTGTGCGCACCGCAAGTGGTTTGCTGGATGCTCCTTCGGTGGTCAAGATGAAATATCACGTACGCCGACCCATGCCCGAGCTGCGACTCTCGCGGCATAGCGTCCTCGCGCGCGATGGATACACGTGCCAATACTGTGGAGCCAAGGGTCGAGACCTCACGATCGACCATGTGATTCCGCGGTGGATGGGTGGTCCGCACACCTGGGACAACCTGGTTGCTTGTTGCCGCCGGTGCAACCTGAAGAAGGGCGACAAAACCCCCCAGCAGGCGAAGATGAAGCTGAAAAAGACTCCTCGCCGGCCGCACTTCATCCCTTACATCTCGTTGCCTGCCTATCTCAAGGCGCAGCGCCGGGATGAGTGGCTGTTCTTCCTGCCCGTGTTCGAAGCCTTCGCCCAAGAAGGGCATGGGTAGGTTGGTTGGGGGGTAGAGGTTAGAGAGTAGAGGTTAGAGACTGGCGGGAGAAGACTCGTGCCATCCGAGTCTCCTATCCCAACACCCAAGTCCGTACTCTCCAGTGTCCAGTCTCTACTCTCTAGTCTCCAATTTCTACCCCCTCTTCACTCCTCGTGGAGCTTCTCGATCAGGTACCGGGCGATCGTCACATAGACGTGAGGCCGGGCTTTTTCGCGGGAGATCCCGTGGTCGTCCTTCGGGTAGAGCATCACGTCGAAGTGTTTGTTTTCCTCGATCAGCTTGTGCATGAGACGGATCGTGTCGTGGGCGAGAACGTTGTCATCGAGGATGCCGTGGATGAGCAGCAGGTTATCCTGAAGCCCAGCCGCGTGGTGGATCGGTGAGGTCTTCTTGTAGACCTCCTCGTTCTTGTCCACCCGGCCGAGGCGTTGTCGTGTGTAGCCCTCGTTGTAGTTCTTCCAGTCGGTAACGCTGGCTACGGCAACGCCGGCGTGGAACACCCCGGGCTTGGTCAGCAGGTTCATGCAGGTGAGAAACCCGCCGTAGCTCCAGCCCCAACAACCGATTCGATCTTCGCGGATAAATCCGAGCGTCTTGAGGTAGTTGGCGGCGGCCACGCATTCGTCGGCGTCGATCACCCCCATTCGCTGGAAGTAGCCACTATGAAATTCTCCACCGTAGCCATAGCTGGCTCGGATGTCGAGTAGTAGGACGGCCATCCGGCCTTCGGTGGCGAGGAAGTTCGGGAAGTAGCCAGCCCAAGACTTCTTGCCCGTATTGGCATAGAGGTCGCTGAGAACGGCCGGGATCTTCTCGCCGGGCTTCATGTCCGGAGGAAGGATCAGTTCCCCGTGGATCATCGTTCCGTCTGGGCCGGGAAAGCTGACTTCTTTGCTCGGAGCCCAGACGAGCTCCTTGAAGGATTCGGGCTGACTGACCGTCATGCGCTTGACTGCCGGTTCGATCAGGTAGATCTCGGGCGGTACCGAGGGGCGACTGGCCGAGGTGATGATCGTCTTTCCGTCGAGCGACGTCTGCGGGAGTCCCGAGTTGTCGAACTGCTGTGGGGTGTTAAAGCCCTCCAGTGGGGCATGAACCGTTCGACGTCCATCGGGTTCGACGATGGTGATCTCGTTCATCAACGGCGACCGCTGGTGGGTGGCCAAGATCACCCGGTCGGAGTCTTGCGGGCGGCCAAGGGCCGAAACGTCGTGATTCTCCTTGTAGAACGGCTTCACGTCCCGTCCCCGCGTGTCCATTGAAATGACGTGCCGCCAGGTAAAGGCTCCATCGGCGATGTCGGTACCGAGCAAGAGCCGTTCGCTGTTGCGAGTCCACTCGACCGGCCGCCAGTTGGGGATGTAGTTCTTGGGGGCGGTCTCCTTGTAGATGTCGCGCTTCTTGGCCGTGTCGGGGTCGATCAGGCTCAGGGTCATGTTCTGACTGTCCGGATCCTTCCAAACCAGGGCGATCCGCTTGCTGTTGGGAGCCCAGGCCGAGCTCATCTGCCAGTGGTACTTGGGAATTTCGACAAACTTCACCAGGCCCCCGCTGCTCGGCACGACGCCAAACTGGAAGCTGTACCCCTGGTCTCCGTTCCAGTCGCGGCCAATGTTCCGGACGGTCGCGCGATCGGTACTGAAGTCCATCATTTGAGCCGAGCCCTCGCGATTTTGGTCGTACCAACTCATCGAGAGGTACTTGCTATCGGGTGACCAATCGAAGCCGTAGAGCCCCGTGCCGCCTGCGCTGATGAAGGTCAGTTGCTTGAGGGTCCGGGCCGAAAGGTCGAACGTGAAGATGTTCTGCCCTCGGACGAAAGCCAACTGCTTACCGTCGGGAGAAAAAGTCGGCTGCGAAATCTGCTCGTTGGTATCAAAGAGTGGCCGGAGGTTGGTGCCGTTGGCATCCATCATCCAGGTGCGGCCCCGATACTGGAAAACGAAGGTCCGACTATCGGGCGACCAGGTGAAGCCGACAATACCGCCATCGTAGAGCTCCTCCTCTTTCTTGTCTTCTTCCTTTCGGCGGTCGTCCTGGTTCAGGGGCCGAGAGATCGACTTGGCTTCTAGGATCTGACGGGGTTCGCCATTCGGTAGATCCATCATCCAGAGGTCGAGCCGACGTTCACCCGTCTTGTTCCAGCCGAAGACGACTCGTTTGCCGTCCGGACTGAGAGCCGTCCCGGCAGGCGAACGTCCGTGAACCAACGGGAACTGGATGAGCCGCTCAAGGCGAGACTGCATCTCGGGGGTGAAGCTCGTCTTGCCGAAGGCAAAGAGGGGAATAGATAGTAGGAGAAGCCCGATGCCGCGCCGCATAGGGCATTCTTACCCGTTCTTTAGCTCAAGAGGTTCCGAGCCGTCTCGACGACGTTTGCCACGGTGAATCCAAAGTGCTCCATCAGCTTGGGTCCGGGTCCGCTCGCCCCAAAGGTATCGATCCCGATTTGGACATCGCTGTACTTTTGCCAACCAAGAGTCGTGGCCGCCTCGATGCTGATGGAAGGGATACTGGGGATCAAAACGCTGTTCCGATAAGCTTCTGGTTGCTCGTCAAAGATCCGCGTGCAGGGCATGCTAACGACCCGGGAATTGACCCCTTCGAGAGCCTCGGCTGCCTGCAGGGCAAGACTCACCTCGCTCCCCGTCGCGATGAGGATCAGGTCGGGGACGCCGTCGGAATCCTGCAACACATAGCCCCCATTTCGGGCGGGATGTTCGGCGGGGGCCTCGTTGGTCACTACGGGCAGGTTTTGCCGACTCGTCACGATGGCCGTCGGACGATCCTCGCTCTCAAGTGCCAGGCTCCAAGCGACCGCGGTTTCGGCTCCATCGGCCGGTCGAATGACGTTCAGATTGGGGATGGACCGCAGTCCGAGGATCTGCTCTACGGGCTGGTGTGTGGGTCCGTCTTCACCAAGGCCGATGCTGTCGTGACTGAAGACGAAGATACTCGGAATCTCCATCAGCGCGGCGAGTCGAATGGAGGGTTTGCAGTAGTCGCTGAAGATCAAGAACGTCCCGCCGAAGGCGCGGCATCCGCCATGGAGGGTGATCCCGTTGACGGCGGCGGCCATCGCATGTTCGCGGATCCCAAAGGCGATATTCCTTCCGTTCGGGTCTTGGGCGGACTGGAGGCCCATCCCGTGTAGGTCGGTGTAGACGCTCTCGGCGAGGTCGGCCGATCCGCCGATTAGGGTCGGGAAGTGATTCGCGAGGGCGAGCAAACAGTCGTGGCTGGACTTTCGGGTGGCGACCGATTTGAACTCGGGCCAGGCGACAGAGGTGCAATCCCAGGTTTCAGAAAGGACTTGGTCCAATTCGGCCGCAAGCTCGGGGAAGTTTGCTCGGTAGCGGGTGAGAAGGGAGTCCCAAACCTCGATGTGGGCTTCTCCGGCGGCGCGGGCATCGAGTGCGGCGCGTGCGTCATTTGGGATGCTGAACGGTTCCGCTGGGAGTCCGAGGGCTTCTTTGGTCAGCCGGAGTTCTTCTTCTCCCAGCGGAGCTCCGTGGACTTTGCTCGTTCCGGCTTTGTTGGGGCTGCCGAAGCCGATGATCGTGGTGGCGATGATGATCGAGGGACGCGCGGTCTCAGCCTTGGCCGATTGCAGGGCTCGGTCCACGGCGTCGACATCCATGCCATCCACGCTCTGCACGTGCCAGCCGAGAGCGGAGAACTTGGCCGCCACATCTTCCCGGTAGGCGATGTCGGTGCTGCCATCAATCGTGATGCCGTTGCTGTCATAAACCCAGATCAGCTTGCCGAGACCCAGCGTTCCGGCCAGCGATGCGGCCTCTTGACCGACCCCCTCCATGAGGTCTCCGTCCGAGCAGATTACATAGGTGAAGTGATCAAAAATGGGAAATTCCGGGCGATTGAACCGCGCGGCTAGGTACCGCTCGGCGAGGGCAAACCCCACCGATGTGGCGATCCCTTGGCCGAGGGGTCCGGTGGCCATCTCGACCCCTGGGGTGATGTGATTTTCGGGGTGGCCAGGAGTCTTGCTTCCGATCTGTCGGAAGGCCTGGACCTCGCTCAGCGGAAGGTCATAGCCGGTGAGGTGGAGCAGGGAATACAGCAACGCGCTCCCGTGCCCGGCGCTGAGGATGAAGCGGTCGCGATTCAGCCATTGGGGCTGGCTTGGGGCGTGCCGCAGGTGACGCTTCCAGATGGCATAGGCCATCGGCGCCGCCCCAAGAGGAAGGCCGGGGTGGCCGCTGTTTGCTTTTTGAACGGCATCGATGGAGAGGCCACGGATGGCATTGACACAGAGTTCGTCCAAAGAAACAGCGGCGGGGGTCATCACCCCTCTAAGTTACCACCAGTCCTAGTCGTACCGATACTTGCCGTTGTGGGCGTCTTCCAGGTACCGGGCGAGGAGGTCCACGCTGGCGTCAAGGTCGCCCCGATGGATCGTCTCATTGACGGTGTGGACATAGCGGCAGGGGACGCTCAATGTGAAGCTCGGGATTCCTCCATGCAACCGCTGGATACCCCCAGCGTCGGTCCCCCCAGCACTCAAGATCTCCATCTGGTGAGGGATCTCATGCTTTTCGGCGAGAGCGCGGAAATGGGCCACGACCTTCGGATGGCAGATCAGCGAACTATCCATGATCTTGATCGCCGTGCCGTGGCCGAGCTTGGTCACCGATTGGTGCTCGGGAATTCCAGGGATGTCGTTGGCCAAAGTCACGTCGATCGCGAGAGCGATATCCGGCTTGAGGGCACTCCCAGCCGCGGTGGCTCCCCGCAGGCCGATCTCCTCCTGAACGGTAGCCACGCCGACGATCTCGGCGACGGGATCCTTGGCGGCCTTGATCGATTCGATCATCGTGTAGACCGCGACGCGGTTGTCCATCGCCTTTCCGGTGACGAGCGGACCCATGGTCTGGAAGGTCCGGTTCATGGTGACCATGTCTCCCAGGCGGACCTTGGACTTGGCTTCTTCGCCAGTGAGGCCCAAATCGACAAAGAACTGGTCGATCGTAATGGCTTTGTTGGCCTCTTCCGGGCTCAGCATGTGCTTTGGCTTGACCTCAGCCGCGAGAAGACCATTGATCGGACCCGACTGGGTGTGGACAAAAACCCTCTGGCTGGCCATCTGCCGTGGGTCCCATCCTCCTAGCGGCTGAAGCCTGAGGAAGCCTTTTTCATCGATGAACTTGACGATGAAGCCGATCTCGTCCATGTGGGCCGCGATCATCACGGTCGGGCCGCCCTTGCCGCTTCGGCGACAGAAAAGGTTGCCCATGTAGTCGGTCTCGAAGGTGCAGACCCCTGCGAGTTCTTCCTTCACGATCTCGCGAATGGCGTCCTCTTGGCCGGGAATCCCGTGGGCCTCGGAAAGTCGTTTGAGTAGGGGTTCGTTCATCAGTGATTAGGATAAATGCTGTAGGAGTTCCACTCGGGTTCGAGGGTAAGGCGGAGAGTTACCAATTGTCCCACGTGATAGGCCTCATGCAGCGAGAGGTAGTTGATGCCCATCTTGAGTTGGGGTTCTTGGGGCTCCGACATCAGGGTGTCCACGGCCTTCTGGCGCAGCGCGGTGTAGGTTCCCATCCGGTCCTGCTTCCACTCATCGGGGATCACAAATTCGCCCCACGCGTGGGTTCCGCCAGCGGCTTGAGTAAGGACCGCTTGGCAGACCTCGCAGAGGTGCTCCAGTTGCTCATTGGCGGTCATCATGCCTGCAATCGGGCGAGCTTGGGCTGCTTCCGGAGAGAGTCCGTTGTAGCAGGCCTGAACCTGAAAGAGGGAAGCGTCGAGGCTGTACTTGAGTAGTGCGGCAGCGTCCATGGATGCTAGTATGAACTGAGATACCCCTTGCACGGCGCGCAACTCACCCCCGAAATGCTCCTCTATGCCTACTCCATCGGCATCTTTCCGATGGGTGACGACGATGGAAGCGTTGACTTTTATGAGCCGCGACTAAGGGCGCTCTTTCCGATCGAGGGGGTTCGAGTTTCCCGCAGCTTGGCGAAGAGAATCCGCCGAGGGGGCTTCAGGATCACCTTTGACCGATGCTATGAGGAGGTGATGCGAGCCTGTCTGCGACCCGATGGCAACTGGATCACCGAGGACTTTATCCGAGTTTATGGCCAGATCCACCGGCAGGGCTGGGGGCACTCATGTGAGGTCTGGATCGATGGCCAACTGGTCGGCGGGATCTATGGCGTCGGGGTGGGGGCTGTTTTCAGTGCGGAATCGATGTTCCACCGCGAGCGAGACATGAGCAAAATCGCGCTTTGGGCCATGGTGGAGCAGTGCCGCCACCTGGGATTCCGCGTCTTCGATGCGCAGGTGCAAAATCCTCACCTGGAGAGCCTTGGCGCCTATGAAGTTCCCATGGCCGAATACCGAGCGATGCTCTTGGAATTCGGCCCCCAGGCCAACTTTTGGTCGACCCCGGCCCGCACCGAGTGGTAGGTTATCGCGCGAGACGGAAGAGGGCGGCCTCGGGCACACCACCGGGCTTGAGGTCGGTCTTCCAATCGCTGACCAGGTCCTGCGTACCCATTCCTTCGATCTGGAACGGCTGGCGCAGCGTGTAGCGAATGATGTCGAACTCGGGTGTGACCTCCAGCCGATAGGTGGCAGCCGGGATGGCGGTTTTGTACTCTCGCCATCGGCCTGTGATCACGAAGTTCTCACCAGACATTTGGACGGGCTCGATGGTGTCGAGTTGGTCTCGAAAGAGAGCCATATCGGACCGGCGACCGAACAGCAGATCGAGGGGGACAGACCTGTCGAGGAGTCCACCCGCGGCAACAGCATAGATGTCTCGGCAGTCGTAGGTTTTGGCCGCTTGGACCACGGTTTCGACGAGGCGTTTTCCGATCGAGGTCGGCTCATCGGGGGGCAGATGGTAGCTGAAGTGCTTTCCATCGCTCGTCACGATGACCGAGCCAGGATTGGAAGACTTTCTTTCTTGGTAAAGATAGACCTTGTCGGGCATCTCGAACTGGACCTTGGTCGAAACGGTGACCGAGATGTTGCCATAGCTCTGGACGAACTGGATGCTGCCCGTTGCTTTGCTCAGCTGGTCGTACCGAGCAAAGACCTTGGAGATCACCTGTCCGGAGGTGATCTCGGTGTCTTGAACGGCAAGGACGATGGCGAGGGAAAGGCTAAGCATCAAATTTTTTCCAGTGGAGGTCACTTTCGCCGACCCGGTGGTTGGCGTATCGGGCGGCGACGAAGCACCAGTCAGAAAGACGGTTGAAGAAGATCAAGAATTCGGATCGGAGGGGATCGGCCTGGTGAAGCCGGAGCAAAGTCCTCTCAGCCCTTCGGGCGATCGTCCTAGCCAGGTGGAGCCGGGCGGCAAGTTCGGTGCCTCCGGGGAGGACGAAGGTGCGGAGCTCGGGCAGATCGGCTTGCATTCGGTCCATCTCCTGTTCCAGCTTGACCGAATGTGATTCCTGGATTGCCATGATCATTCCATCCGGCGAGGCCACTTCGGCGCCGGCGTCAAAGAGCACACTCTGGAGCCATTCGAGCGGGGCGGCGAGATCGGATTCGGCGGCCGCGACGCGGGCGAGCCCGATGCTGGCGTTCACCTCGTCGATCGCGCCGACGGATTCGATCCGGAGGTCGGTCTTGTGGACTCTCTCATTGCCGACGAGTCCGGTCATACCGGTGTCGCCGGTGCCGGTATAGACCCTCATCGGACCCCTCGAAGGATCATCCAGACGAACTGGGGAAGCTTTTTCACCTTGGCGATTTTGGTCGGGTTGAGGGCGAGCCGCCACAGCCATTCCAGGTGGGCGCGCTGCATCCACTTCGGCGCTCGTTTGGTTTTGCCGCTGTAGACGTCAAAGGAACCCCCCACACCCATCCCGAGCGCCCCGATGATGGGGAGAGTCTTCAGGATGAATTCCTCTTGTCGGGGCATCCCCATCGCGACGAAAAGAATATCGGGATTCGTGGCGGCGATCTCTTGGGCGACGACCTCGTCGTCGGTGGCGGGGAAGAATCCATGGCGGGTTCCGACGATGTTGCAACCCGGCCAGCGAAGACGCATCCGCTCGGCCGCCATGTCGGTGACTCCCGGAGCGGAGCCGAGATAGAAGAGTCGGTAGCCCTTTTGGGCGCTCAGTGCGGTCAGTTTGTCGACCAACTCGACGCCGCTGACTTTGGGTGGATTGGGCACCCCGTTTCGGCGGAGAGCCCAAAGGATTCCGGCGCTGTCGGCGGTGATGAGGTCCGCTTTGGCGAGCACGGCCGAAAAGCTGGGAGTCTCACGGGCGATCACGAGGGCGGTCGCGTCTGCGGTGATCACGAGTCCAGGCATTTTTGCCTGGATCCGCCCCTCAAACCACTCGATGGTTTGGTCCATGGAGAGCTGGCTGATCGGGACCCCTAGCAATTCTGCGGTTGGGGGTTGGTTTTGGGGCACAGTCGATACTCCCATCGGTTCTGATGGTACCGCCCCGCCGAGTTCAAAACATCGAAAAATTTGAGAAAATTCGTTGTCGGATCTTCAAGGCAGTGACATTTCTTAATCAAACGTGCCACCATACGCGCTTAGTGACACGGCCCCCGATGGAAGTGGGCCTCGCCGGTTGAACCCGGAACATCCTCCCTTCGGAGACCAGAGAAAGACTTATGCGCAAAAGCAACCTGAAAGCCTTTACGCTGATCGAACTCCTCGTGGTTATCGCCATCATTGCGATCCTCGCTGCCATTCTCTTCCCGGTTTTTGCTCAAGCCAAGAGCGCCGCGAAGAAGACCCAAACGATCAGTAACCTCAAGCAAAACGGCCTCGCTGTCATCATGTACGTTGACAGCAACGACGACACCTATCCGCAGTCCGGCTACTTCCAGCCGACGACGACCGGTCGGTTCCTCGTCTCGGCCTTCGACGCGATTTTCCCGTTCACCAAGAACAAGGAAATCTATGTCGATACCGCCGATCCCGAAGCCATCCGCTGGGCTCAGATCATCGGCAACACGACGATCGTTCCTGGTGGACCGTGGCTCTCGCCGCAAAAGATCGAGCGAGCCGGCGTGGCGTTCAACTTTGCGCTTTTCGAAGATCCGGGCATCCCCAACTTCCTCGGTGCTGACGACCCCGTCCGCACCACCAGCGTCGTGAGTGACCCGGTTGGAACGGTCATGTTCTACTCGGCCAACTACACGAACCGCGGAGCTGATGTGAAGGAGCGCGCTAAATACGAAGCTGACTTCACCCGAAAGGGCGGAAACGCCTTCTACCTGCGACCTCCGGTGGGCTTCAACCGCTATAACTTTGCCGGTGCACCCCGCCACAGCGGCACTCTGGTCGTGAACTTTGCAGATGGTTCGGCCCGAAGCGTGAACGCGAGCGCCAACCTGCCCGGGACCGGTCGAGATGAAACCACGACCAGCCCGAATGCCATCAACTGCTACAACCTGCCGTTTGACCTGAACGGTATTCCCGACCTGGTCGGCGAACCGCGCGACTAACCGCGCATCTTGCGAGATGTAGGGCAGTCTCTCCAGTTCGAGAGACTGCCCTGCTACTTTTTGCCCACTCGTTCTCCGTAAATATGGGTTAAGCTAGAGACTCACGGTTATGCCGAGCAAAATCCGACTCAAGGTTCATCGCCAAGCGGGCAAGGACGACAAGCCCCATTACGACATCTTCGAGATCCCCTATCAGGACAAGATGAACGTCATCAGTGCCCTGATGGAGGTCCGGAAGAGTCCGACGACCTTCGACGGACGCGACGTGGAACCGCCCGTGTGGGATGCTGCCTGTCTGGAAGAGGTCTGCGGCTCTTGCACGATGTACGTCAACGGCGAGATCCGACAAGCTTGCTCGGCGCTGATCGAGGAAGTCGGCCGCGAGGTCGGGGACACCTACGAAGTCACTCTGGAGCCGATGCGCAAGTTCCCGCTGATCCGCGACCTGAGCGTGGACCGCGGTGAGATGTTCGACAACCTGAAGAAGGTGAAGGCATGGGTTCCGATCGACGGAAGCTATGACCTCGGAGCCGCCCAGGCTCAGGATGATAACATCCGGCAGTTCCGCTATGCCCTCAGCCGGTGCATGACCTGCGGCTGCTGCATGGAAGCCTGTCCCCAGGTGAGCGAGAAGACCGACTTCATCGGCCCCGCCGCCATCGGCCAAGCCTTGCTCTTCAACCTCCACCCGGTCGGAAGCACGCTCCAAAAGGATCGAATGGAAGTCTTGACCGGCAGCGAAGGTGTGACCAACTGCGGAAACGCTCAGAACTGCGTTAAGGTTTGCCCCAAGGGTGTGCCCCTCACCACGGCCATCGCCCAGGTCAACCGGGACACGACGTTCTACAAGATCAAAAAGTGGATGGGGTTGGTTTAGCCGGCCCCGATCAGCGTTTACGAGGATTTTGCAACTCCCTTCGACTTGCGGTGAAATTGTGGGTCTGGGATCCGTCTATCGGATACACTACGCGNNCGCGGTAGCTGAATGAAGATTGGAGAATTGCGGTGTGGCGATAAAGCTCAGGTGACTGGTTATTGCGACCGGTCCGACTGCGTCATGCGGTTGTGTGAGATGGGTTTGACTCTGGGGACAGAGTTTCAAGTCACCAAGATTGCCCCGCTCGGAGATCCGGTTGAGCTCTGTTTTCGTTGTCAGAAGTTGGTTGTGAGATCCGCGGAAGTCAGCGGGATCGACGTGGAAAAGGTTGGCTAGTCCCACCTCGGCCACATTAGGAGAAGCAGGCGTCGCCGTTCCGGTCGTCGCTCTGATCGGAAATCCCAACGCGGGAAAGACTTCACTCTTCAACGCCCTCACGGGTTCTCAGCAAAAGGTCGCCAACTATCCCGGCGTCACCGTCGAGCGGGTCAGCGCCCGCCTCCAGATCGGTAGCCAAAGCGTCGAGGTGGTCGATGTCCCCGGGCTCTATTCGATCCGGGCGATCTCCGTCGATGAAGAGGTTGCCTACCAAGCGATCGTTGACCATCCCAGCGATCTGTTCGTCTATGTCGCCGACGCGACCAACCTCGAGCGGAATCTCTTCTTCTTCAGCCAAATTGCCGACCTCCAACGGCCGACGATCGTCGCCGTCACCATGGTCGACGCTCTCCAACGGGCCGGTGGCACGATCGACCTCGAAGCCCTAGAAGAGGCGCTGGGAGTTCCGGTGATTCCGGTCGTGGCGCACAAAGGTCAGGGACTCGACCGCCTGGTGGAAGAGATCGAGTCGGCGCTCCGGGACCCCAAACCGTGTCCGCCCGTCGGAAGGTCTCCGGGATCGCCGGTTGATCTGACCCCCGAAGAGCGCTACAAGTGGTCTAGCGAAGTCCGGAGCGCGACGATCACGGAGCGGCCCTCGCCGAGCACCACGGATCGGCTGGATGCAGTTCTCACTCACCGCGTTTTTGGGTTGGCGATCTTTGTGGGATTGATGTACCTGGTGTTCCAGGCCCTCTACACCTTTGCTGGTCCGGTCATGGATGGGATCGAGTGGACGTTTGGCAAGCTCGCCGATGCGGTCTCGCCGAGCCTGGAGGGGACTCCTTGGCTCCAGTCGTTGGTCGTCGATGGGATCATCGGCGGGGTTGGATCGGCGGTTATCTTCCTGCCCCAAATCCTGATCTTGTTCTTTTTGATCGCTGCCCTTGAGGGGTCGGGCTACTTGGCCCGAGCAGCCTTTTTGATGGACCGGTTGCTCGGTTGGTGCGGACTCAACGGGCGGGCGTTTATCCCCCTGCTGAGTAGCTATGCCTGCGCGATCCCGGGGATCATGGCCGCTCGCGTGATGCCGGATGCTCGGAGCCGCCTAGCGACCATCATGGTCGCGCCGCTCATGAGCTGTAGCGCTCGGCTGCCAGTCTACATTTTGCTGATCGGAGCCTTCATAGAGCCCAAATATGGACCCGGTTGGGCGGGATTTGCCCTCTTTGCCATGCACTTGGTCGGCTTGGTGGTGGCGATTCCGGTGGTTTTGATCCTGAATAAGCGGGTGCTCAAGATGAAGCGCTTGCCGTTTATCATGGAGCTGCCTCGGTATCAGTGGCCCAAGTGGCGGGACGTTTGGCTGACGATGTTCCTCCGCGGAAAAGTCTTTCTCCAGACGGCGGGAACGATCATCGTGGTGATGTCGGTCCTGATGTGGGCCTTGCTCTACTTCCCCCGACCGGCGGGGGCCGAAGAGCGCTACACTGCCGAATATGGGCGGCAGACCTCGGATTTTCGAGAGCGAGTGAGCGAGGAGACCTATGTCCAGCAGCGGCAGATTGAGGAGTCTTATCTGGGCCGGATGGGGAAGGGGATTGAGCCCGTCTTCGCTCCCGCTGGATTCGACTGGCGTCTGAGCACGGCGATTCTTTCGGCATTTCCCGCTCGGGAGGTCGTCGTGAGTTCGATGGGAATCCTCTTCAGTTTGGGGGCAGAACCCGACGAACGTGATATGGTCACGGCGGTTCAGAACGCGACTTGGCCCGACGGTCGACCGCTCCTTACACCATGGACGGCCACAGGCTTGATGGTCTTCTTCGCTCTCTGTTGCCAGTGTATGTCGACGCTGGCCACGGTCCGGCGCGAAACCAATAGTTGGAAGTGGCCGGTGGTGATGTTCCTCTACATGACGATCTTGGCCTACCTTGCCGCGGTGGGGATCTATCGCCTTTCGTTGCTCTTCGGGGGGTAACGTGGCGACATGAAGGGCATCTTTCTCCTTGGTCTCTCGGTCTGCTTGGGGTGTCTGGGTTTGGCAGACCCGGTGGGGGTGCGCCTAGGCTATTTCAGCGGCCAGCGATTTTCGAGCAACGGACAGCGGATCAGCCTCCAGGGTCCGACTGTGGGCGCCGATTTGCCGGTCTGGAGCGGCTCTGGCGGGAGGCTGAAGGTCCAAGTCAGTCCTTCGATTACCTTCGGCGGGGCCCTTCGCAAGGGGAATGATTCGGATGCCACGCTCTACCGAGTCTTGGTCAAAGCGACGGGGAGTGCGTGCGGCGAAGGATTTTATGGTGGCGGCGGGCTCGGATTTGGGGGAGCTCAGGGTCGCGGGACGACGCGGGTTCGAGAACGAGTCTCGGTTGTGGGCCAGATCCTCGGCGGGTTTGCCCTCGGGGGTGGACCCTACTTCGAGGTCGGCTACTACCTCGGTCCGAATCCCCATCGCGGGATAGGATTTGAGTTGGGGACCCGGTTCTAAGAAGCGAATAACCCAGCCGTATTGCGGTGTTCTGGGCTGTTTTAGACAACTGCAAGGTCTTAACAGTTGGCAAGTGGGTTGGGCTTGTTGTACCCTTCAAGAATACGTATTCACGGCATCGATGCCGGATACAGAGGGATATGAAGCTCAATCTGAAAAATCTCTTGTGCGGTCTAGTCGCCGTTGCGAGCATGGTGCAGTTCGCTCAGAGCCAATCATTCGTGGCGCACGCACCGGGATCGCAGGCCTTTAACCAACCGAGCGGGGTCACCCAACGAGATCCTGCCACTCCTCGCGAAGAAGAGACGGTCACGGTCTATTTCCGTGTCGGCTACCAGTTCCAGTACTCCAGCGTCGCGATGTACTACACGACCGATGGAACTGTTCCTGCGGGCAACATCGGTTTTGGTTCGGGGACGACCGTCGCGCTGGCCAACTTCCGCAACCAAGTCCAGTTCGTCGCCAACGAGAACACCCCGCAGGGTGTCGTCGATTGGTGGAGGGTTACCCTGCCGGTCAACACGCGCGACTACGGCAAGAGGATCCGCTACTTTTTCCAAGCCTGGGGCGCAACCACCCAAGCCTCATCCGGGCAGTTCGAATTCACCAACAAGATCGCCTGGCCGGGCCGCGGAAGCGGAAACCCGAACCCTAACGTCGGCTACCCGCCGTTCCACATGTGGAAGGAAGAGGCCGTCACGGGAAACAACTACATCAACATCATGCTCGACCAGAACGGGTCGATCTATGACGTGTACTACCCCGGAGCCGGGACCGTCCAAGGAGTTGCGGCCAAGAACGAGGGCTACGTCGATGGCCTCGATACCTTCCCGCCCGGGCTGCCGCTCGATTCGCGCGGCCAGCTGAACATGAACGCGGCTTTCGCGGGGATCCGAGTCGACGGGACTACCTACTGGATGTCCAACAAAGCCGGGACCGACTTCAGCGGAGTTCAACAGGAATACCTCGGCGACAGCCAGACGGTGAAGACCAGTCAACGACTTGTCGCCGGCGGAAACAACATCAAGATTGAGCAGTACGCCTTCACGCCGAAGAACATCGCCTATCCGACCGATCTCGGCGGAAGCCCCAATCGGGGCCTCGGTGTGATTCGCTACGTGCTGAAGAACGAAGGTTCCCAGTCTAAGACGTTCAACTTCTACTACTACGGCGACTTCGCCCTCAACGGGGGCGACAACTTCGACGGGATGTTCCACGACGCCGGTCGCGGTGCGATGATCGCTTACGATAACGTCTTCCGAATGACGAGCACGAGCGGGGAATACAACCCCTCCAGCTTTGGCAACTACGAAAAGAACGTGAGCCTCTACATGGGGATCGCGATGAAGACGCTGAACACCGTCGGCGGAACCGGAGGAACTCCGGCGACCGACACTTGGCGCGATACCAGCACCGATAACAACGAAGGCTGGATCGGATCCAAGATGACGCTCGCCCCCGGCGAGAGCAAGGAAGTCAACATCCTCGTCGTCGGTGGTTTCGACCGCCCGGCGGGCATGACCGGAACCTACAACTTCCAGATGGTCCCGGCCGTGGACTGGTTCCTAAACGGCAACATGGCCTCGGCCCAAACGACGACCGACACCTATTGGGATCAATGGGTTGATTTGGGCGTGACCGTGGACACCCCCGACGATGGGATGGACAATCTCTTTAACCGGGGCAAGCTCGGAACCGCGCTGCACCTGGATGGCAAGTCCGGTGGCGTCGTCGCCGGAATGCACAACGGAGCCTACATGTATTGCTGGCCCCGCGATGCCGTCTGGGCCGCCGTGACCCTCGACCGAAGCGGACACAACGATGAGGCGAGCGAGGTCTATCGCTTCCTTCGCACCGTGGCCTATCGAGGTGACGAGCCGTGGGGTAAGGGCTTCTTCTATCAGAAGTACACCCTCGATGGCTACACGATTTGGAGCGCGCCGCAAGTCGACGAGACGGCGGTCGTGCCCTGGGGAGTCAAGTATCACTACGACTGTGTAGGTGACAACAGCATCCTCACCACCAACTACACGATGGTGAAGGATTCAGCCTACGCCATGAGTTCGGACAGCACGCTCGACAGCCGGATGTACTATAACGATCCGGTCAAGCTGGTCTACAGCATGAACCTGTGGGAAGATCGCTTCGACGTGTTCAACTATAGCAACGCCAATGTCGTACGCGGACTTTGGGACGCGGCCTGGATCGCAAACCGAGTCGGAGACAACGGCAACGCGGGGGTCTTTAACGGACGCGCCGCTGACATCCTGCAGGGTCTCAAGGACCGGCTGGACTGGAATGGCGAGAACTGCGACATCAGCCAACTTGGCATCGTCTACCCGTTCGAGGTCATGTCGCCGGTGGACAACCGGGCCAAGAAGGTCATCGACCGGATCAACGGTGTGGCCACCGACCGATTCGGAAACAACCAGCCGCTGGTGAACTTCAGTGGCGAATGGCAAGACCTGATCAACCGGTACTGGGGGGACACCTACTGGAATGGTGGTCCTTGGACGCTCTCGACGCTGTGGTACGGCGTGTACTACGCGATGCGGGCCGACTACACCCCCGGAAAGGGCGACATCGACAACCACTTATTCCGGTTGAACAAGGTGCGCCAGTTCCTCGGACCGGTCGGACTCGGAGCCGAACAAATCGCCCCGAGCAATAGCCTGCTGTATCCCGGACAGCCCGACTTCCGGCACCAAGCCGCATGGCCCAATGCCTGGGAATCAATGAGCTTCCTGGTGGACTCGATCATGCAGTTTGTGGACTTCACCCCCGATGCTTCGGCCAATACGCTCCGCATCGCTCCGAAGCTCCCGACCGCATGGAACACGATGACGTTCAAGAACCTGCGCTACGGCCCGAACCGGGTCGATGCGAAGCTGACCGAAGGGAATCAGGAGATCGAGCTCCAGCTCACGAACCGAACGGGTCTGGCGACGAACTTTGACACCTATCTCAAGATCGCTCCGGGTCAGGGTGTCGGCAAGGTCTTCGTCAACGGACGATCGATCCGAAACTTCACCTACGACGCGGCAGCCCACCGAGTCCGGGTTCAAGGCGCTCTGAGCACGGGGGCCAATTCGGTCACCACGGTTCGGGTGCAGACTCTGAAGACGGGTTCGACTTCGGGGACGCGAACCCCGATCGGCGGCGGCCGCCGGTAGGGCTGAACTGTGATGGGTCTTATAGGTCTGATTGGACCTATAGGACCTATCTAGTTCTAGTCTCGGGTGAAGGTCATTTCCACTCCCGCCGCCTCTGCGACGTAGGGCGCCGGCGGGAGTCGCTTTGCCAGCCGCAATCGCACCCCCAGAGCCTGGGGATATCGGTCCAGAAGGACGGGGCCGAGTTCGGCGAGCAAGGCTTCCAGCGTTCGCCGCTGGCGGCTGGTCAACCAATCGAGCAGGAAGACCCCGGCCTCGCCGTAGTCCACACTTCTGGTCAAAACGTCGTCGTTGCCGACCGGATCGGCGACCGTAAACTCGGCATCGACGACGTACCGATGCCCAATGGCCTGCTCTTCGTCGGAGTAGCCGTGGTAGGCATAGAATTCAAGGCCCCGGATAAAAACGATCATGGGTGGGCGGCTTCGGAGATTCTGGCCAATCGACTCAGCAATTCGGCCGCATGGGTGAGGGGCCATTGGGTTGCGGCGTCGCTCAAGGCGTTTGCGGGGTCGGGATGGACCTCCATGAAGAGCGCATCGATGCCGACGGCAATCGCAGCCCGAGCCATCGCGGGAATGCTCTCCCTTGCGCCTCCCGTGGCGGCTCCGAGGCCGCCCGGTTTCTGAGCGGAGTGGGTGGCGTCAAAGCACACGGGCACTCCAAAGCTCCGCATTGTCTCGAGCCCCGGCATGTCGACGACGAGCGCGTTGTAGCCAAACGAAGAGCCCCGTTCGGTGAGCATCGTGCCATTCGCGCCGAACTTCGCCATCTTCTCGACGATGTTCTTGGTGTCCCACGGGGCGAGGAATTGGCCCTTCTTGACGTTCACCGGCTTTCCAGTCTCGGCGGCGGCTTGCAAGAGGTCGGTCTGGCGGCAGAGAAAGGCTGGAATCTGCAGGAGATCCACGACCGAGGCAACCGGAGCCGCTTGATCGGGGAGGTGGAGATCGGTCGTCACCGGGACGCCAAACTCCGTGCGGATCGTCTGCAGAATCGAGAGCCCCTCCTCCATTCCGGCTCCACGCGAACCCAAAAGGGAAGTCCGATTGGCTTTGTCGAAGCTCGCTTTGAAGATGTATCCCCAGCCGAGCCGCTCGCAGATGGGGATCAGACCTTCGGCGACGGTCCGGCAAAGGTCGAGACTCTCGGCCAAACAGGGCCCCCCAATCAGGACCGGGCGACCCTCCCCGATCCGGACCGAGCCGACGGAGAATGCGCGGACCGACATCAGGCGGCCACCTTCTCGGGCTCATCCTCGTGGGGAATGTAGAGAAG
>DDSL01000013.1 GCA_002343825.1 Chthonomonas sp. UBA2391 | reverse complement strand
ATCGCCGGGCATGCCAGGGGCACCCTGCTCGCCGTCGGGCGAGAGCCAGAACGTCGCACTTGCACCCGGGGCCCCGTCAGATCCGGTGACGCCAGTATTGCCGGAATTTCCACTGGAGGCCGGACCAGTGAAGAGTCCTCCGCCCACTCCGCCCTGGCCACCCGTTGAGGGGCTAAATCCTGAGCCAGAGCTTCCGTCGCCTCCGTCATTGAAAGTGAAGCCCGTCCCTCCCCAACCTCCGGATCCGCCGGAGCTCCAGGGTGAGCTACCGCCCGCGCCACCTTGGCTTCCACCGCCGCCAAAGTTGCTGCCTCCCATGCCGGGATTGCCCGAGGCTCCGACTTGTCCGCTGGCTCCATCGCCGCCATTCAAGCCGTTGCCCCCAGGCCCCGCATGGAAGTTGCAAAAGTTGAATATTTGCACAGCCGTCGCGGTGTTGATCAGACCAAACGAGGAACGGCCCGCCACAGCGGTTTGAGAGGCTCGGAAATAGACATTGTCGATGAACTGCGTTCGCGAGCCCTTCACGATTCCTCCAACTGGCAAGGTCCCAAAAACCTGGGCATTCGCGGTGAGCACCCGGTTCCATCCCGTGAGGGAAGCAAATCCCCCATAGAGCCCCTCGACCTCCCAGATAACCGGGAGCTCGTTATAGATTCCGGTGCCCACGATCACCGATCGAGGCGTGGGATTGGTCTCGGGGATGTTTTCGCGTTCCCACTCCCAGAGTGCTTCGGCGGTCAGGATAGCCGCGGTCAAGCTCTTTAGCGGACGGTTGATCGTGCCAAGGCCGTCGTCAAAGCCGGAGAACCCAGTCACAAAGACGGAGCCAAAACGCATGCCATCGATCCCGTCCCCATTGGTATCCACTGCGCTCGGATCTGGATAGTCCGCGAAGGGGGGTGGGTATAGGTTATCGGGGCGCGATCCATAGACGGACATCGTGCATAACCCCACGAGCACCACAGAAGCAGTCTTTAGGCGGCAAGGCATCGCAGCATTATAGTTCGACTTGCGCAGATTTCCAAACAATCCCAGGAGAAATCCCGTAAGGTCCCGGGACCCGGGGCGGACCGAGGCAAGATAATTGGCCGATCCTCAAAGAACTCTAAAAAATCCTTTCTCTACCCTTGGGGATCCAGAAAACATGGCGCATACTGCCATCTATGCCCCCAGGGGGCGGGAATTGTTGAATGAAAGCATTGCGGTCTTTGATCCTAACTGCCAGCGCCGTTGTCGTCGCTGCCGCTCACAGCCAGTCGATCTACCTTTCGGCACCAACGCCGAACGACTTCCAGTTTCAGTACTTCCCCCCGAGCGCTAGCCAGTGGGCCACCGGCGGATTCGGAAATGCGGGCATGAGCCCCGGCAGTTCGTTCAGCATCACCCAAGATGCCATCTACCAACTCGGATTCTGGTACCGGTCCGCAACCCAACCCCGGGAATACCAAGTCTGCCACTGGAGTTCCGTCACCACAGCGCCCGATGGAAAGTCCGGCTCGGTGGTCGCGCAGGAGGAAGTCAGCGGAGTCGGCAACGCTCTCGAATTCAAAATCAACTACAAGTTGATCGGGAACACCCCCGAGGCCGCCTATCTGAAGATCGATTGGTCGGTCAAGAACCTGCGGAACGTCTCCCAGGTCGTCCAGTTCTTCCCCTATGCCGACCTGCAGACCGAAGCCGACCCCTTCTTCGACAAGGTCACCTTCGACCCCCTGACCACGACGTTTAAGTACGACAGCATCAACAATGATGCGCTGATCTACTTCCGAAACCTCGGCCAAGCCCCGATCGGCTACGAATCGGCAAGCTACAGCGCCCTCCGTGGGAAGCTCGTGGACTCGCTAGCGACCGATTTTGTGAACACCGTTCCGAGCAACACCGGTGACCGCGCCACCGCCTTCCAATACGAACTCGCCTTGCCCGCTGGAGCAACCGAAAGTGGATCCGTCGGAATCGGCTACAACATGGTCCCCCCGGTCAGCTACCAACTCACGGGTAACGTGAACCTGGCCGACTATCTGGGCGATAATGCCCAACGACCGGTCACGGTGGAGCTCCGAACACCGGGAACGCAGACCGTGCTCGGAACGCAGACATTCACGCTTTCCAACCAGGGCAGCTTCGTCCTCGATACGACCCTCTTCGGAACCGTCGACGTCGCACTCACCGCGCCTGGTTTCCTTCGCAAGGTTCTCCCGAACGTCAACCTGAGCAGCAACCCCACGATTAGCACCTCGCTCATCAACGGAGACATCGATCTCGACAACAGCGTCACGATCTTTGACTACATTCAGCTCAGCTGGAACTTCGACCAGAATGTCGGGGATGAGGGAGTCAACGCTCTCGCCGATCTCGATGGAGATGGGAGCATCACGATCTTTGACTACATCGTCCTGAGTCAAAGTTTCGATCTGACGGGCGACCTCTAATCGCTCCCGTCAGGGGCTGGGCAGAGTCCTCTGCCTAGCCCCTATTTTTGTGCCTCGACCTTGGCAATCCCTTGATCGATGAACTCGGCAAAGGACTTCGCGTCGTAGGTCGAGCCCTGGAAGATCGAGATCACCTTCTCGGTAGTGGGATCCATCACCACGTAGACCGGAAGGGTTTTGGTATTGGTCAGCTTGGTTTGGAGGTCGGCATTGGCCTCGTCCACCCCGATCCGGTCGGTATAGAGCTTGACTCGCACCGATCGTTCCAGTTGCTCTCGGACGACGGGCTGGGGAAAGATGGTCTGTTCCATCTGGCGACAGTTGGTACACGTCACCCCAGTGAAGTCGATAAAGAGCGGCTTCCCTTCGGCCTTGGCCGTGGCAAGCGCCTTATCATAGCTATCGATCCACTCGAGCTCGCCCTTTTTGACGACCCCACTCTCGAGGCCGGGATACGGATCGGGCGGCAAGAACGAGCCTAGAGTGCCCAATGAGGCACCACGGATTCCGGCCAAGCAGTAGCCCGCGGCGACCAAACTCAAGACGGCAAAACCGCGCCGGAGCCAGCCGATGGGCTCTCGTCCCTCGGTGTGCCCGAGGCGGAGCCAGCCGAAGAGATAAAACCCGGCCATCGCCATGATCGCAAACCAGATTGCAAGGAAGACGGGCCGCGTCAACAGACCCCACTGATACACGAGGTCCACATTGCTCAGGAACTTCACTGCCGCCGCGACCTCCAAGAAACCCATAAAGGCTTTCACCGTCGCCAGCCAGGAGCCCGACCGAGGGAGCTTGCTCAGCCATTGGGGGAACAGCGCGAGCAGGAAGAACGGAATCGCAAACGCACTACTGAACGCGAGCATTCCAAAGAACGGATAGAGCCAATCGCCCTGGGTCGCCGCGATCAGCAGAGTCCCAACAAACGGGACCGTACAGGTGAACGTCGTCAGGCTGAACGTCACCCCCATGAAGATCGGACCGGCTAAACCGCCGCTGCGGCCCTTGCTGCTCATCCGGTTCACCAACCCGCTGGGGAGGGTGAGTTCGAACACACCGAAGAGGCTCAGCGCCAAAAAGATGAAAAGCGCAGCGAGGAACAGGTTGACGAATGGATTGGTGGCAAGCTGCTGGATCCCGCTTGCACCGAAGATTGCGGTAGTCAGTAGACCGACCCCGGTGAAGCTGACGATGATCCCCAGGCAATAGGCCAGCGCTCCGCGGGTGTTCGTTTTCCCTGGTTCGGCTGAGTTCTTGGTGAAGAAGCTGACCGTGATGGGGATCATCGGAAAGACGCATGGCGTGATCAGGGCCAAGAGTCCGGCCGAAAACGCCAAGAGAATGTAGGAGAAGAGCCCACCTTCGCGGGCCTTTTGCACTTCGGCGCTGGCTTGGTCGACCGGCTTGTCGTCAGTCGCCTCCGCAGCAGGCCCATCAGTCCCCTTTCGGGTGTCTTTGCCCGTGCTGAGGTTGTTGGGCTGCTCGGGAACCGTCGTCAGCGCAGCCAGACGATCGGGGCGCGCTTCCCCCGGTACGGGCGTGAAGGTCGCCGGGATCTCGGCGAATTCGGGGCGGGCGCACATTGTTTCGGTGCAGGCCATCCACCCGACTTTGACTTTGGCTTCCTGACTTCCGGAGAGTCCAGTCTTGAGTTGGACGGGAACGGCAAAGGCGACCTCGCCCTCGTGGTAATCGACATCCAGACTGAAGTTGGTATCGAACTTGCGCCCGGGGTCGGGTTCGATCGGGTCTCCCATTGCGGTGAGCGGACCCTCTAGGAGTTCAAAGCTCGTCGCAACCGGACCATTCTCGACCGGCCTCATCCCATAGATGCGCCATCCTTCGGGAATCTTGACCGTCAGGACCACCTGGGCGGCTTCCCCGCTTCGCGCGTCGGCTGGAACCAGCCGAGCCGACCACGACTCGGCCGAGGGCTGAGCGCCGGCCAGGCTCAGGAGCGCGAGCAGGGCGGAGAGAACGATCCAGAGTTTGCGCATCGAATTAGAAATGCTGGAGAAGCCAGTTTTGGTTCCGAGAAACCATTTCGGGGTGCCAGTCGTGACCCCAATCGTACTCGACAAGATCCTTTTCGCCCGCGAGCGCATCATAGATCTCACGCACCGATTCGGGCTTGGCGGCCGGATCCTTGAGACCCAGCGAGACATGGGTCGGAACTCGGCAAAACGCAGCCTGGTGACTCGTGTCGAAGTAGCTGAGCGTATGCCGGGCTCGCTCGTTCCCGAGCGGCTCGTTCTCGACGAAGTCAATGAGCTCTTTAAGCGGATATCGGTGGATGGGACGGTCAAACGCGGCCTCGATCCGGCCGAGAAACGGCATATCGGCACACACTGCCTTCACCAGGGGACACCAAGCCCCCAGCCAGATGCTGATGCCGCCGCCCTGGCTCATCCCCATCGCGCCCAATTGGTCTTCATCGACTTCGATCTGGGCTTGCAGAACGCGAACGGCCATCGCAGCGTGTTGCCAGAGGGTTCGGAAGATGTAGGTTTCGGGTTCGCCCACACCCTCGGCAAAGTAGCCCCGGCTGGGGTGGTACTTCTCTTGGTGAAAGGCATCCAAACCATGGAGGTTTAGGCTAAGCGACACCATTCCGGGACGGGTGCCAAATCGGTTGGGCAGCAGGCTCTCGCGGCCATAGGGCGGGACCCAAACAAAACCCGGAGCACGTGAAACGCCCTCGGGCAGAGCGATCCATCCGCTGAGCCGCTGGCCCCCAACGCTGCTGAACTCGAGGCGCTCGACCCGGAACCCATCCAAGGGGTAGTCGCTCCGTAGAGAGCGATGGAAATCGAGCGGAGCCGTCCGCACCTCTTCCCACGCTCGGCCCCAAAAGGCCTCGATATCCTCGGGGATCATGCCCCGACGGCGCGCTGCTGGGCTTCGACGTGCAGACCCGTGGTCATCAGCCAAGCCGTGGCGCGCTGAATCTCTTCGACCGGGCCTTCGAGCTGGATATGCGCCCAGCCGTAGTCGCTGTCGATGTTGGCCTTGACGATATTCACCTTGACCCCGAACTCTTTACCGACTTGCCAGAGCCAAGGGCGCGCCACTGCCTCCTTGCGCGCCGTGATCATCACGTCCACCGTTTCCATACCCTGATATTGTGGCACGTGCAATCCAGAACCCGAAACCTGGCCCATCGAGACTCAGCCTTGCCCGAGTGGCGACGAGGTCCACCACCCCACGGGCTATCCGCGGCCAGGGGAAGGGCTAGGAGCGTCAACACCACCTTTCCTCGGAGATAAGTCCCATCAAAGAGTTCGGAAGCTGGACTTGGACGGCCATTCTCTGGCATCATTCAACTGGTGCTCCGGGCACAGCCCAGGCATGGCTTTCGGTAATCGAACTGGCTTCATCGCACCAAAGGCACAAGAAAAAAAGGATCACCCTATCGCATCAATACCCAAGCACCCCTTTGAAGACGCGCTCATCCTCCTAAAGGAAGTCGAGGACTTTGCGGGATACGTCGCCGACGACCGCTATCGGCGGCGAGAGCTCAAGGAAAAACGAGCCAACCCCGACAACACACCCGACCGAAACAAGAAGATTGACTGCAAGTTAGAGGAAGTCGAGGCAGAACTCCCAAGAGTCGAGGAAGAACTAAAGCTTGCGCAGAAGGACCTAAGCTCGGCTCTGAGTACCCTCTTGGCAGAAGCCCCGGATCCGCTCCAGGCCCGGGCGATCGAGTTCGTCATCGAGGGTCGATCCGAAGAGGCTGAAAAGATCTACCAGGAACTCGACGCAAGGTTTCCGGCTCAGCCGCTCCGGCTCGCCGAGGTCTATGCGCTTGTGGGCAAGTGGAACGAGGCCCACGATCTGATCCGAAGCCTTGGCCCATCGGCGACTGCCGAAGAGCAGCTCGGCGGCCTCTGCTTGCTTACTGGAATGGCGCGGGCCCTCTATCACCGCGACGCAAATACGGAAGGAGTGCCGTTCGCCGAATCGGCGCTCGCTATGGCTCGGGATCTCTTGGGCCGTGGAACCCAGGAAACCCTCCCGATCCTTCGATTGGCCGGGAAGCTCCACGCAGAGGCCGAACAAAATGAGTTGGCACAACCTCTCCTTGTTGAAGCGTTCGAGATCTCCCGGAGATTTCTGGGCGAAAACAACCAGGAAACGCTCGATCTACAGGCGACCCTGAGCAAGTTCCTTTTTGACTGCGACGAGCTTGCCAAGGCCGAGCCGCTTCTGATCGATCTCCTCATGCGTCGCCGCGAAACCTTGGGAAAAAGCCATGAGAAGACCTTGGATACCTTGAACGAGTTCGGGTGGGTTCTCTTTGCGCAAGGTCGAGCCGACGAGGCGAAGCCCGTCATAGAGGAGGCCTATGGGCTTACCCGAGAAACGCTGGGGGACCACTCGGTGACGTTGGATAGCGTGCACTTACTGGGGCTGCTGCTGGCGGATTCGGCCAACCCAGCCGGGGCCGAACAGTTTGCGCTCGAAGCTCTGGCACTCTCGCGCAAGGTCAAGGGCGAGAAAGACAAAGACACCCTTCAAATTCAGGCCAACCTGGCAACTCTGTACGACCGGCTCGGCCGTCGAGCCGAAGCAACCCCAATCATCGCGGAGGCGTTCCAAATCTGCCGAGCGGAGTATGGAGGCGAAGATCCGCAGACGCTATCCTGCATGCAGCATTTTGCCTCGCTCGCTTGCGGGGGGAAGCACTTCGAAAAGCTCGAAGCTTTCTGCCAACTGGGTTTGGAGCGAAGCCGAGGGGTCCTGGGAGATCGCGACACCACCACCCTTGGATTTATGGGATTGATGATCTTGATGCACGTGCGATCTAAGCAATGGGACCTCGCCGAGCAGTTGATCCTTGAACAACTTCAAATCCGCACGGAAATGCACGGTCGCCGGCACCCCCAAACCAGGGACAGCCTAAGCGGACTCGCCTCTATCTATGAAGCGACCGGCAGGCTCGTCGAAGCCGAAAAGCTCCTTGTCGAATGCCAAGAAGCGTCCCGCCAAGATCTTGGCGAGCGACACCCTGAAGCTCTCAGCAACCTATACATTCTCGGCTCCTTCCATGCCCGAAGCGGCGATCGAGAGAAGGGGATTCGTCTTCTCTTACAAGCCGAGGTAGAGTCCCGCCACCTCGATGACGAAGTGGATCCTCGGCGTGGGATTTTGGAGAGGATCGCAGGACTCGGTCTCACCTACTTTCCCTAGCGTCGCTCGAACTCCTTCGCCGGTCCCCCGAATGGCGGGTTCTGGCTCTGATAGGGCGTATAGGACTCTGTTGGATAGATCGGACCTATCGGTCTGAAGAGGCCTAGATGACCCCTCATCGCCCACGGCCTAAGTTTCTTCCATACTTCGCCGACAATTTCACACAAGCGGGAGTGGATTTCCCGAAAAAAGTATCTCGGCGCGCAAGGATGAAAGCATGAGCCTCAAGATCAACACCAATATTCAGGCCCTCAACGCTCTGCGGAGCTTGACCGGAACCGTCAACCAACTCGGCGGCTCGATCAGCCGACTCAGCACCGGGCTCCGCATCGTAAACGCCAGCGACGACCCGGCAGGACTGATGATCAGCGAGGGGATGCGGACTCAGATCCGAGGACTCGACCAGGCGATCCGCAATAGCCAAGACGCGGTGAACATGGCCAAGACGGCCGAGGCCGCGCTTGAAGAAGTTCAGACCCTCCTTCGAAACATGCGCTCGATCGCGGTCCACGCGGCCAACACGGCGGTCGTTGATAGCGCCCAGCTTCAGGCCGACCAGGGCCAGATCCGATCGAGCCTGCAGAGCATCGACCGCATCGCCCGCAGCACCAGTTGGGGCACCAAAAATCTTCTCGACGGAACCACCGGGACCGTCGCCAACGTCACCAATCCGACCGCGATCGGCGGGATCTACCTGGGCGGAAGCTTCAACGGAAAGCAGGTCGTCAACGGGAACGTTAGCATCAACCAGGTTTCGCCGGCTAGCTCGGCAACGCTGCCGACCAACCGGACTTTTGCGAACTCAGCCTCTGTTGTGAGCACGGTTGGCTCAATCGTGATCAATGGCTACTCGATCGTCAGCGACGGCACCCTGACCCTCCAGTCGCTGGCCGCCAGAATCAACGAGATCAGCACGCAAACCGGCGTGGTCGCCTCGGTGACCGGGGCCGGACCCGTTTCGATCCGCCTGACCAATACGACCCCAGGCTCTCAGTTTCCACTCAACTTTAACGACCCGGCAGGAGTTCTGCATAACGTGGCGAGCGTGGCCTTCCAGGGCTTCGATGCTGTTTATGATGTCACCGTGCCTACTGTCGATGGCCCTGAAACCGTCCAGTTTTCGGGAGGACGCGGTCCCGGCGACTCGGGTCTGAAGATTACCGATACGTTCGGTAACCTCATCAATATCACCAGTGCCGCCGACGCCAACTGGGGCACGCTCTTCGGAGGCGCTACCAACGTTGCGGTCCTCCAGGCGAGTTCGGTTCAATTCCAGATTGGCCCGAACGCCAACCAATCCATCTTTCTCGCCATGCCGCGGGCCTTCAGCGCTAACCTCGGCTCAACGGTCCTCCCGGGATCTAACCTTTCCACCATCGACGTCACAAGCCGAGACGGAGCAAACGATGCCCTGCGCATCATTGACGAAGCGATTCGCGACATCGCCCGGGCTCGGGGCGATCTGGGCTCCTTCCAAGCCAATTATCTCGATAGCACCGTCCGCTCATTGGGTGTGGCCAAGGAGAACATGACGGCTTCCGAAAGCCAAATTCGAGATGCCGACATGGCCTCGGAGATGACCCGATTCACTCAACTCCAGATCCTTCAGCAAAGCGGTGTCTCGATGCTCGCCCAAGCCAATCAGCAGCCGCGGGCCATCCTCGATCTTCTGCGCGGACAGTAGGTCATAATACGGGCATGACGCCCGCGGTTGATCAGGTTTCCGAAGGAGTTACTCGATGAGACGGGCCCTTGGGAAGGGCTTAGCCCAGCTCATGCCGAGCGCGGCCACGACCCCAGCCCCAGAAAGGGTGGCGCCCCCGGCCGTCAAGAAGGGTTCCGAAGCATCCCAGGCTCCCCGCGAGGGGATTCTCGAGGTTTCAGTGGACCTCATTCGGGCAAACGAATACCAGCCGCGTAACCACTATGATCAAGAGGCTCTAGCCGAACTGAGCGCCAGCGTCCGAGCGGTCGGGATCATCCAGCCCCTGGTCGTGCGCAAGTCGGGCGAGGGCTATGAACTCATCGCCGGAGAGCGCCGACTCCGGGCGGCAAAGCTGGCGGGTCTTGCTAAGGTACCGGTTGTCCTGCGCAACGTCGATAACCAGCGCTCGCTCGAAATGGCCCTGATCGAGAACATCCAGCGAGAGGATCTTTCTGCGATCGAAGCCGCGCGCGCCTATCGTGAGCTGATGGACCAATTCAAACTCAGCCAAGAAGACGTCGCCCAGCGGGTCGGAAAGAGCCGTGCCGCAGTCAGCAATACTCTCAGACTACTTCGGCTTCCTGATGAAGTTCAGTTCGGAATCGAGAATGGCTTGGTGAGCGAGGGTCAGGTCCGACCGCTTGTTTCTCTGGAGAGTGAAGCCCGCCAGCTTGAGATCTACCGCAAGATCCTCGAACAGGGTCTCTCGGCTCGCCAGGTCGAAGCTCTGGTCCGGGCTGTCCCGCTTGAGCGACCCTTGCCCCAGATTCGGTTTGTCGATCCCAACATCCGAGCCCTCGAAGAGGGACTCAGCATGTACTTCGGTTCCCCAACAAGTATCAATCGCGGCAAGGCGGGCGGCAAGCTCGTGGTGGACTTTTATAGCGATGAAGACCTGCAGCGGATCTTGGACCTCTTGGGAGTAGGCCAGCCGGCCTGATGGAAATCCGTCCCCTTCTGGCGGGCGACTTCAACGCCGTCGTGGCCCTCCAGCGGCTCTGCTTTCCTGCTCCTTTTCCGGCGGAACTCCTTTGGAAACCAGAACATCTTGAATCTCACCTCACACGCTACCCCGAAGGCCAGTTCGTTGCCGTTCGCGAGGGCCAGATCGTGGGCAGTGCCAGCGCCCTCCGGATCCCGAGAACGCGGTGGGAACTACATCCCGCCTGGGAGGGCACTTGCGGCGACTACTGGTTCTCGGGACACGATTCGACGGGAGAGGTGCTCTTTGCCGCCGACATCTCGGTCCATCCCGAGGCCCGTGGACTCGGGATCGCCCGAAAACTCTATGGCGCCCGTATGAGTTTGGTCGGGCGGAACGGCATTGCCCTCCTCGCTACCGCGTGCCGCATCCCCGACTTTCGGGCTTCGGGGCTGGCCACACCTCAGGCCTATGCCGACGCCGTTGCGGCCGGATCGATGACTGACAGAACTCTGACCCCCTTGCTCCGCATCGGCATGAGATATCGAGGAATCGTGGAAAACCATATGGATGACGAAGAATCTGGGCACGCCGCCGCAATCCTGGAGTGGACTCCGTGAGGGTCGCGGTTGCCAGATGGCGCGTTGAGGTCATCGCGACCGAAGCACAGTTTTGGGATCGACTCAACGGGATGATTCAACGCGCCCTGGCAGAGTGCGCCGATCTCTTGGTATTGCCCGAGAATGTCACATTCGAACTCTTGGCCCTGAAACCCGACCTCGAAGAACCCGACTTCCCGGCTTTTCTTGCCGACTACGCCGAGACCTATCGAGCCGCAGTCACCCGAGACGACATCCTCATCGTCGGGGGGAGCACCTACGTTCGGCGGCCCTCTGGAATTACGAACGAGTGCCCGGTCGCGGGTGTTTGGACCCCCAAGATGGTGCTCACACAATATGAGGTCGCCCCACTAGGCCTCGCAGCCGGCCAAGATTGGGTTCAGCCAGACCATCCCGAACTCGGGGTCGCGATTTGCTACGATAGTGAGTTCGGCCCCGCCGCCCGAAATCTCGCCGAAGAGGGCCGAAGAGTCCTCGCGATTCCCGCCTTCACCGAGACGCAAAGAGGATTTCAGCGGGTGCGTTGGTGCGCGTTGGCCCGGGCGGTGGAACACCAGATCTTCGTGCTTCATAGCTCGCTGGGTGGTTCTTTGGGGCGTGAGCCCCTGCCCGAAAGCTGTGGCACCAGCGCCATCATCGCCCCCAGCGTCGCCCCCTTTCCCGAGTCCGCGATCCTGGCCGAGACGGGGCCCGAAGAACACGGACTTGCGCTCGCCGACCTAGACTTTGATGCTCTGGAACAAGCACGGGCCGAGGGCGACGTGCGAAATTGGGAAGACCGGCACCGGTCGGGCTTCCAAGTCCGGCGCGATTTTCGGCCATAATTGAAAGATCGTTCGGCAGCGTAGCTCAGTTGGTTAGAGCAAACGGTTCATACCCGTTAGGTCGACGGTTCGAGTCCGTCCGCTGCTACCACTTCCCTTTTTCTCGCCAGGGCCAACTGGTAGCATGGCCTCCATGGTTACCGCATCCGTTCTTTTAGCCCTCGCGCTGGCCGGTCCCGAAATCAAGACCCCGATCTGTCCGATCATGGGGCACGAGGCGACCGACACGATCACGGTCGTTGAATATGCCAGCTTTAGGTACGAATTCTGCTGCAACGGCTGCCCGCAGGCCTTCGCCAAGTCACCCGACGCTGCACTGAAGAAGGCCCCTAAAGAGGGAATCCTCGGGACAAGTCTCTTCGACCCGGTTGCACGTCAGGTGGTGACCAAGAAGACAGCCCAGTTTGTCTACACCGTTGGCCAGACCCAGTTTTTGATCCTACATGAAGAAGCCAACGAAGCCTGGAAGGCGAACCCCAAGGCGTACCAAAACATCCCCGCGAAGGTCGTGATGCAGTGCCCAGTAACTGAGACAAAGTTTGCCAAGTACTCCGACGCCTTTGGGTACTGCGACTACCAGGGCGTGCGCTACTTCGTCTCGAGCGAAGAGGCCCAAGATGCCTTTGACCAAGCTCCAGCGAAGTACGCGACAAAGTTCGCCTCCGAAGCCAAAGCTCCGAAGGCGATCCTCGTGCAACCCCCCAAGAAGTGACGGGAGAACGACGGGTCCTCAGCCGCCCTGCTTATCGAAGTTCAGGCTGAGGATCACGTAGTCGAAGATCGAAACATCGCCGTCCTCATCGAGGTCGGCGTTTTCATTCCAGGCCGGATGCCCGGGGGTCGAGTCGAACGCGGCCGAGAGATCGATGTAGTCAAAGATTGTGATCGCGTTGTCTCGATCGACATCACCAAAGATCCCATCGGCTAGGAGCAACTGATCCTGGCCATAGATCCCGTAGTTGGGGATCACAGGCTGAAGCATTCCACGCCGTTCGAGCCGGATGTCAAAAGCTCCGTAGTTCTCCTTGGTGATGTTGAAGAACATCGAACCACCAGCATTGGGTGTGATGTTGGGGAAAGTCGCGACGACGTTCGAGGTCCCCGGCTGATAGAACTTGACCGTGACCGGCTGAGAATTCCAGCGGACGGGAAAGTCGGTCGTTTGTAGACGAATCTCGATTCGGGAAGTGCTCTGAACGCGCTGGAAGTGAACCTGGTAGAGGTTGTTCCCACGCGAGATGAGTCCGATGCTCGTAGGCGTGTCGTGACCACTGGGAAGGACCCGAACACCCATACTGCTGGGTTTGGAAGAGCCGGTTCCGATAATCCGGTTCCAAATCACCTGGCCGTTCGCCCCGAGCTTCACCGTAAGCATATCGTGGCCCCGCAGGTTTGCCCGCTGGACGCTTCCCGTTGCGTAGACCGATCCATCGCCGGGATCAATCGCAATGTCCAGTAGCCTTTCGTCAGTCTGCTGAATATCGACCAGCCGCCACCAGATGAGGTTGAAGCTAGGATCGTACTTTGCAATGATGCCGTCGGTCCGGCCCGGGGTTTCACTCGTGATGGTCCCCCCTACGACGATGTTTCCTTGTTGATCGAGCAGGATCTTGGCCACCCTTGCTTCCTTGTCTGAGCCACTGACCTTGGCTCCAAATTCGGCACTACTACCGTCCATCTCCCACTTATTGATAAAGGTTCGGAACGGACTCGCGTCGGCGATGTCGGCCGCCACATAGACGCGGCCACTTGAACCTACCACGGTGGAATTTAGAGCCCCATTAAACGACCCCAGGGGGTTGTCGTAGCTGGCCTCGACGTTGCCCGCGATGTCAAATCGACGT
Source organism: Chthonomonas sp. UBA2391 (assembly GCA_002343825.1). Lineage (GTDB taxonomy): Bacteria > Armatimonadota > Fimbriimonadia > Fimbriimonadales > Fimbriimonadaceae > UBA2391. The sequence goes on along the minus strand of DDSL01000013.1, from coordinate 24,665 downwards.
CCGCCCAAAAGCGAGCGGCCGAAGATTTGGTAGGTGTGGCCAAAGACGTAGATCTTGTCTTGTCGCACGTTCAGGGAGGTCAACTCATCGTCCTGCGTATCCGTCGTGTCGAGTTCAACGATTCGGTCCCAGATCAGGTTGGTGTTTCCATCCAAACGTAGGACAACGCCGTCCTTGTGGCCGGCAGCAGTTTCGACCGTTCCGATCACTGCCACACTTCCGTCACTCAGCGCTCGGATCTGGGTGAAGAAGTCATCGCGACTATCCGGACCGTTGTAAAGGAAGGTTCGGAGAAGGCTCCCGGTCGGGCTGTACTTCAGGACGAGACCGTCTTGCACCGCCGTGGTCCCATTCGAAGCGACTCCGCAGACCCAGACGTTTCCAGCCGAATCCACGATGACGTCCCTCGCCTCGGCCATGATGCGGTCCGGGCTTTGGTAGTTCCGTTGCCAAGCTAGGGTTCCGTTCGGGTTCAGGTTGATCACTTGGATCCGAGGACCGCTCGGGAGATCCTCGTTGGCCACGGCCAAGATTCGGCCGTCTGCGGTGGTCGTCGCCGATTCGACGGTCAGCGACCAATCCGAAGCATAGATGTAGTTCCAGACCGTAGAGATTCCGGCCTGTGACATGGCCGCGAGACCGATCGAGAAGGATACGAGACACTCTTTGAGATGGGTTGATTTCATGATGCTCACTCCTCTCTTACTGGGCAAACAAGTTGTCGGGGCGGAAGACGCAGGGATAACTGAAGCTGCCTTGTCCGATGCAGAAGCGCATGGTATTCGGTCGCCACGTGCTGGTGTACTCGGCGAAGGGGTCATAGATGCTCTGGGTATCGTTCTCGTCCCCACCGATCAGTCGGTGGACCAGAGACCCGTCGACGGTCATGGTCGTGATGCCGTGGTGGGTCACGATCGCGGTCGGCGTGTAAGTCGTTCCATTCACCCTTCCCGTGGGCCATAGCCAGGCACCGGTATTGCTTCCGCCGGGCTGAGATGGACCATTCGGATTGAACACGCACGGGCCAGGGTTAGGGCATTGAAGAGTCGGATTGGCCATCGCAAACCCGGCGAGGTTTACGTCTCCACTTCCCTGCCACAGGAGCGGGAGCCGCTCGGGCTTGGCCACCGCAGCCACCGAGTATTGGTGGAGCATCCCGTTCATGACCATGTTGGACTTATCGTAGGGCACATTCGGCGAGGAATACGGGGCTCCGACGAATTCAAGAGTACGATAGGTCGCCACCTCCAGGGCATTCGGATTACCGATCACTTGGGGCCGGATCGAGTTGGCCCACGCGACCGCGTTCTCGGAATGTCGAACCGCGTCTTGATCACTTCGCCAATTGGCTGGGATGGGTGTGTAGGCGTTCCAGCGCCAACCGCCGGTCGTGGTGTTCGGCGCGAAAGCCAGGGGAAGGGTGCCGTTGTTCAGATCGGAGTAGGCCAACATGGCCATCGCCATCTTCTTCCAGCGGTTTTTGTTCAGCGTCGGTTCGGCCGGAGTCGCCGTCCCTTGAGAGACGGTGAAGAAGAACGCCAAGCCGAAGACAAGGGCACAAACAAGCAACACCGATTGGCGCGGCAATGAAGAAGATTGCTGACTACGTTCCACTGTGGTTTCCTCTCTTTAGGGCTCAATCCAAAACAATTGACTCCATTATACGACTGCTCCGTGTTAAGACGGCGTTCGGAATCCCGAGGATTTGCCGTCTTTTTGGAAGAATCTGGTACGCCCAGTCCAAGAGCTCGGTGAAACCCAGTCCGTGGTGCCCTAACCGTTTAGGTAAAAATGACTGATAATAGAGGCGATCCTTATGAAGTTGCTCAAGTACGCCCATTCGTACGAGGTCGTCTCCGAACTTCCGGTGAGCCTCCAACCGCTTCGCACCCTCGCGATGAACTTCTACTGGTGCTGGCAACCGGAGATCCGGCAGCTCTTTAGTGAAGTTGATCCAGTGCTCTACGAGCAGGTGGAACACAATCCGGTCGAACTCCTCAACCGACTCAGTCCGGAACGCAAGGCCGAACTCGAGGCCGACCCGATCTTTCAAACCAAGCTCAAGCTGGCGAGCGACGCGCTGACGAACTATCTCAATGGGGAGAATTGGTTCGACACCGCCCACCCAGGCAAGCGAGATCACACCAAGATCGCCTATTTCTGCGCCGAGTTCGGACTGAACGAATCCCTTCCGATCTACTCCGGGGGCCTCGGCGTTCTTGCCGGCGATCACCTGAAGGCGGCCAGTGACCTCGGCGTCCCGTTGGTCGGCGTGGGCCTGCTCTATTCCCGCGGCTACTTTCGACAAAACCTCAGTAGCGAGGGATGGCAGCAAGAGCACTATCAGAATTACGATTACTACCGAATGCCGGTCCAACTGATCCGGGGCGCGGATGAACAGCCGCTTCGTGTCGCGGTGGACTTCCCCGACCGCACCGTAACCTGCCAAATTTGGCACGCCAAGGTTGGCCGCGTCGATCTTTACCTTCTGGATAGCAACATTCTCGAAAACCAACCCGACGACCAAGGCATCACCGACACCCTCTATGGTGGCGACGAGCAGATGCGGATTCGTCAGGAGATGATCCTCGGCATCGGCGGGATGAAAGCGCTCAAGGCACTTGGGATCAAACCGACCGTCTGCCACATGAATGAAGGCCACGCCGCCTTCCTCACCGTCGAGCGCCTCAAGCAGATCATGGACGAGTTCCAGGTCGATACCCGCACGGCTCGTCAGGTGGTGGTGGCTGGCAGCGTCTTCACCACCCACACCCCCGTCCCCGCTGGCTTCGATATCTTCACCAAGGAGATCTTGGAGAAGTACATGAAGCGAGAGGTCGAGCAGAGCGGTTGGAAGTTTGAAGACTTCGTCAAACTCGGCAAGTTTGAACCGAACAACGAGCAAGAGGGCTTCAACATGGCCGTCCTAGCCATGGAGAACGCCAACTACGTGAACGGCGTGTCTCAGCTTCACGCGGCGGTGTCGCGCGGGATGTTCAATGCCCGCTGGCCAGAGTTCCCGCGAGACGAGGTCCCGGTCGATGGCATTACCAACGGTATTCACACCCCCACGTGGATCAGCCGGCGAATGTCGGAACTGCTCGATAAGCACCTTGGCCAAGACTGGCGCAAGAACCCGAGTGACCCCGCCGTCTGGGAGCAAGCGAGCCTGATTCCCGACCAAGAGCTCTGGGAAATGCGCGAGAACCAGCGAGGAGACTTCATCCGATTCTGCCGCCGACGATTGGCCGCCACTCTCAAGCGGCGCAACGCCAGTCGGCACGAGATCAGCTCCGCCAGTGCCGCTTTGGACCCGCGAGTCCTGACGATCGGCTTTGCCCGACGCTTTGCGACCTACAAGCGAGCGACCCTGATGTTCACGCAGAAGGAGCGCCTGCGCTCGATCCTGTTCCACCAAGATCGACCGGTCCAAATCGTCATCGCCGGAAAGAGCCACCCCCGCGACGACGGCGGAAAGAAGTTGATCCAAGAGATCCACAACTTCATCCACCATGAGGGCGGATCGGCCCGGATGCTCTTCCTCGAAGACTATGATATGGAAGTCGCCCGATGGCTCGTTCAGGGTGTCGATGTCTGGCTGAACAACCCGCGCCGACCCATGGAGGCGAGCGGAACGAGCGGCATGAAGGTGGTCCCCAATGGCGGGCTGAACTGTTCGATCCTCGATGGCTGGTGGGCCGAAGGATACGCTCCCGGCCGAGGCTGGGCCATCGGTGACGACCGCGAAGACCGCGAGTATGGTCAGCAAGACTGGCTCGATAGCCAATCGCTCTACACCTTGATCGAATCCGAAATTGCGCCCCTGTTCTATAACCGTGGCGAGACCGGGCTGCCGCTCGGTTGGATTGAGAACATGAAGCGAAGCATGAGAGAGCTCGCTCCCTTCTTTAGCACCAGCCGCATGGTCGCCGAATACACCGATCGGTTCTACATGCCGAGCAGCGATAGCTTCAATCGGCTCCAGGCCAACGGACTAGAGAAGGCCCGCGAAGCACTCCAGTGGCGGAGCCGAGTCCGCGAGGACTGGGGCGCGGTGGCGATCTGCGAAGTCAGCAACACCGGTCGAACCCGCAACCAGCTCGGTGGAACCTTTGATGTGCACATCGATGCTCGCCTGGGCAAGCTCGAACCTAAGGACGTCCGTGTCCAGCTGATCGTGGGTCAGGTCGGGACCAACCGCGAGCTTCAGAACATGCGCCACTTCGAGGCCAAGTTTGTCGAGAAGACCCCCGAGGGTTGTTGCCGCTTTGCAACGACCATTCCGCTCGACACGACTGGGCACATGGGCTACGTCGCCCGCATCGTTCCCCACCACCCGGATGTCCGGGTCGAGAGCGAACTCGCCCTCGTTTGTTGGCAAGACGAATAAATTCTTGCTGAAATCTTGCGGTCTTCAGGAACTTTTTGGGGGCCGCAAGACTTATGTCTTTAAAGGAGAAGGTTGCTCAAGCAACCATTTGGAGTCAAGAGATCTTTATGAAAAAAGCCATTCTTTCCGCCGGAATCGTCACTGCCGTCGCCCTTACCGCCTTCGCTGGTGTCAAGTCGGGCCTGCCCAAGGGTGCTGAAGTTGCCCCGTTCCACCCCAAGACCCACGTCGCCGGCCCGCTCGTCGGTAGCGACAAGTGCTTCCCCTGCACCTACAAGAACCGACCGCAGGTTCAGGTTTGGGTCAACAACGACAGCGAAGCCAACGTGATGGCCATCGCCCAACAGCTCGACAAGGCCATGAACACCCACAAGAAGGCTGAGTTCAAGGCCATGATCGTCATGCTCGTCGATCCGGCCAAGCTGGATGAGAAGACCACCAAGCTCGCGGAAAAGACGAAGGCCATGAAGAACGGAAACGTTGCTATCGCCGTTCTCGCCAACAACCACGAGGCCGTCAAGGAATACAAGATCAACCTCGACGCCAAGAACACCGTGGTGATGTACAAGAATTGGACCGTCACCGACACCATGGTCAACTTCGACGCCAGCAAGGACGCGAAGACCATGGATAAGGCCATCGCCGCTCTGGTGAAGTAAGGGACCCTTTCCGTACAACTGAGCCCCTTCTGGATGTCAAATCCAGGAGGGGTTTTCTTTTTCTCGATTGATCGGATCTACCAAGCCCGTCGCCGTTGCGGGAGAGAATCCAAATTCGATTCTTGAGCAACAGAGATGAACTTCGTTCGGTAACCGAAAGGATTTCCCCCGACCGGGATCGGTGCGTCTTCGAAAAGTTCCCAGCGGTTTTTGAGGAACAGGACCACCGCCATCACCCCAAGGGAATACCAACCGATGAGGAACCAGCTCAGCGCGAGCACCCCCCACCAACGACTATGACCCTTGGCCTCGGCTGCGGCCGCCAGCGCAATCGCGGCGAAAACGACAGCGAGGTAAGGCGCCGCGAGCAAGATCGAGTGTGCAAATTCATCGTTGCCGACGATCCCGGGCAGGGTCCGCGTTCCACCCAGTTCCACCGACCAAAATTCGAGGCCTGTGAAGGCGATCCACAAGGATGCAGCGGTGTTGCTGAGCGCCTTGATTCGGGTGCGATCTTCCTGAGTGCCGATCATCGATGACTTTCCTACCTACACTCTCCACCGCCGCAAGATTGATGCCAAAGCGACAAGTGCCTCTCTGCCCAATAGAAAGAGAGGTACTTGTCGCAATGTGCAGCGAACCCGGGCTACCAGCGGATTGACTTCCGTCGGACGAGCCCTTCCAGATTTGACTCCGGAACAAAGATCGGCCCCTTCATTCCATAGCCAAACGGATTTCCACCTACCGCGATAGGAGCCTCGCCGTAATCTTCCCAACGATTCCGAAGCAGCACGACGACTGCCATCAGCCCCAGAGAGACCCAGCCAAGGGCCAACCAAGTGAACGCCACCAATCCCCACCATCGACTGTGCCCCTTCGCTTCCGCCGCCGCACCAAGCGAGATCGCTGCCCAAACCAGGGCGAGATAGGGGGCCGCAGCCAAGACGAAAGCCGAGAGGTCTGCGTCTCCGAGAATCCCGGGAAGGATCCAGACTCCGCCGAGTTCACGGGCCCACTGGTCTAGCGCAGTGAATGCGAGCCACAGTACGCAGGCAAAGTTACTGGCATGGATGAGATTCTTTCGGTCGTCTTTGGTTCCGATCATGGCGGGNNGATGGTGGGAAGTTGCCGCCGCCGCGAGACTCACTTTAAGCCAACTCTTGCGCCGCTCCAACGGCAACTTTGCCGGATCACCACCAAACCCGCACGGGTGACAGTCCGGAAGAACACCGGCCCCAAGCGGTACCCTCTGGGAGCCGATGTCCGTTCGAAACGCCACCATTGGGCCTGCTGCCCCCGAAATGGTCAACACCATTATCGAAATCCCCCGCTACAGCACCAACAAGTACGAAGTCGATATCGAGACTGGGATCATCAAGCTCGACCGAGTCCTGTTCTCTCCCCTTTTTTATCCTTTCGACTACGGATACATCCCCCAAACCCACTACCTTGATGGCGACCCGCTCGATGTTCTCGTCATGATCAGCCACCCTACGATCCCCGGCTGCATGGTCGAGGCGGTCCCCATCGGCGTGCTTGAAATGCGGGACGAAAAAGGCCCGGACGAAAAGATCCTCTGCGTCGCGAAGAGGGACCCGCGATTTGGCTATCGTCGAACACTCGAAGAGATCAGCCCCCACACCCTCAAGGAAGTCATGCACTTCTTCGAGGTCTATAAGGACTTGGAAGACAAGTCCGTGGAGGTCGTGGGGTGGCACCCCCGAGAGCTGGCCATCGAGCTCATCACCAAGTATCGAACCGACGGTGGCTAGGGCCGGTTACTCTTCCACTTCCCTGCGATGGGCCGCGAGTTCGTCTTTCTGAAGCTCTAGCCGACTGGCTCGCTTCATGTAGACGCTCCGGCCCAGCATGTGGGCCCCCACCGGGCTGGTGAGAAAGATAAAGACCACGGTCAGAATCGCCTTGGTAACGCTTCCGAGGTCGGGCATGCCCACAACGACTCCTGCCATCACAAAGACCACCGCGATGGTGCTCGTCACCGAGAGGGCATGAGCCCGGGCCAAGGTATCTCGGAAACGGACGATACCGATGGATCCTGCAACAGCGAACCCAACCCCCAAAACGACCAGCACGACGGTGATGAGATCCCTTACCATCATCGACGCTCCATATAGCGGGCAAAGGCCACGGTACTCATAAACGCGAGGAGCGCGATCACCACTGCGCCTTCCATCAAAACCGGGTTCTTGGTCCGAACGGCCAGGACGCCCATGATCAGCACGGCGATGACCGCCAGCATGTCAAGGGCCTCCACCCGATCACCGAGGGTCGCTCCTTTCGCCAACCGATACACGGTGAAAACCAAGGCGATGCTGAGGCCCACCAAAGCGATGGCCGTGCCGAACTGAAGCAGGTTCACTGCACCGCCTCCATCACCCGCTGCTCAAATGCCGAGATCGACTCGCGCACCCCGGGTTCATCTTCTGCCGAACCGAAGAAGCTATGGACGAACAAGCTCGCGTGGTCGTCGGCCACGGCGATGGTGAGCGTTCCAGGCGTGAGCGTGATCAAGTTGGCCAGAGTTGCGATCTGCGCATCGGTGCGAAGCCGGATCGGGATCTGGAGAATGGCGGGAGTCGGGTGGGCCCCTGGGCGCAAGCAGGTCCCCACGACTCGCAAGCTGCTGGCGACCAATTCCTTGAAGAAAAATCCGAGCAAGCGCAGACTGGGCAGCAACCTCCAACGGATGACGGGAGTGCCCTCATAGAGCGGCCGAAGATACCAAAAGATCAGCAGACCCACGACGAATCCACCGAGGAGATTGGCCAAAGAGGGCACTCCTTGAAGCGCGGTCCAGAGAATCGCCATCAAGACCGACCAGTAGATCACGACCTATCTCCCAAGACAGCATCGACATAGATCTGCGGGTTCAAGAGCTCTTTGGCCGCCTCCAAGGAGAAATCCAAAACAGGCCCAGCAAAGACGCCAAACGCCACCGTTCCCCCCGCGAGCATGACCACTGGGATCACGCGCCAACGCTGACGCCCGATCGCTGGGTCCGGCTTGTCCGGAAGCTCTTCGGGTGGGGACTTCCAAAAGGCTTCGTTCCACAACTTGAGCATTGAGAACAAGGTGAAGAATCCTACGACCAAAGCGGCCACCACCGGCCACCAGCTCTCAAGATCGACCCCGGCCTTAAGGATGAACAGCTTGGCCCAGAAACCCGAGAGAGGCGGCAACCCCGCGAGCGACATGGCCGGGATCAGGAACAACAACGCGAGACCCGGATATCGCGCATAGAGCCCACCCATCCGGCTCAACTCCTCGGTGTGGCAATGCCGCCGGGCGATTCCCGCAATGAAGAAGAGGTTGGTCTTGACCAAGATGTGGTGCAAGACATAGAAGACGGTGGCGGCCAGAGCCATCGGCGTCATCCAGGCCAGGCCCAAGATCATGTAGCCAATCTGACTGACGATGTGAAAGCTAAGGACTCGGCGGAATCCGCCCTGGGCCACCGCACCCATCACCCCGAAGACCATCGTGAGGATCCCAACCGCTAGCAGGATCAGGCGCATCCACGGGGTGCTGACGTCGAAGAAAAGGACCTGGCTCCGGATGAGGGCATACACGCCGACCTTGGTCAAGAGTCCGGCGAAGAGCGCGCTGACGATCGTCGGCGGAGTGTGATAACTACTCGGGAGCCAGACATACACCGGAAAGACGGCGGCCTTGATCCCAAAAGCCAGCGCCAGAAGCGAGCAGATCGCGGCCACCAATCCATCGTTCTGTGCCTGCGGCAACCGGACCGCCACGTCGGCCATGTTCAGTGAGCCGACCAGCCCGTAGAGCAGACCGAGAGCGCTCAAGAAAACGATGGAGGAGATCAGGTTCAGGGCCACGTATTGCAGCGCCCCCATCATCTGCTTCTTCTCCCCGCCCAACGCCAGAAGAACGAAGGACGACATCAGCATCACCTCGAACCAGACGTACATGTTGAAGATGTCGCCGGTCAGGAAGGCGCCGCAGATGCCCGCGAGCATCCCGTGGGTGAGCGGGTGATGGCCCTGGCGCTCCTCGGCCGCGGTCACGTCGGCGAGGCCGTAGACGAGCGTCGCCACCGCCATGATGCCGGTGATCAGCACCATCACCGCCGAGAGCCAGTCGGCGACCATGGTGATGCCGAAGGGCGCGGGCCAGCCGCCCGCCTGGGCGGCGACGGGGCCGTTCTCTGCCACGGCGGCCATGATGGCGATCGCGGAGGCGAGCAGGAGGACGCCGCCGGTCACGGAGATCGCGCGCTGCAGCCTGAGCGAGCGCCATGCGAGCATCGTCAGCACCGCCGTCATGAACGGGATCGCCACGGGCCAGAAGAGGAGCACTACTTCCCGCCCTCCACCGGCTCGGCCGCGCGCATGTCGTCCATCTCGATCGTGCGGAGCACGTAGTAGGAGCGGAAGGCCAGCGCGAGGGCGAAGACGAGCAGGCCGAAGCCGATGACGATGGCGGTGAGGATCAGCGCCTGCGGCAGCGCGTTGGCGACGCCCGAGACGCTGTCCTCGCCCGGCGGCACCAGCGGCGGCCGGCCGAAGGTCAGCCGGCCGGCGGTGAAGATCACGAGATTGGCCGCGTTCGAGATCATGATGAGCCCGAAGAGATAGGGCAGCGTGCGGCCGCTCATGATCAGGTAGGCGCCGGCGGCGGTCAGGATGCCGATCAGGAGCGCGAGCAGGATCTCCATGTCAATCGCCACCCGTGTCCGCGTCGCTCGCCACCGCTTCCTCGAGCGCGAAGAGGATGCCGCAGAGCGTGCCGAAGACCACGAGATAGACGCCGAGGTCGAAGAGGAAGATCGATCCGAGGGGCAGGCCGCCCTTGGCCCCGTCCGGGCCGGTGGTCAGAAACGGCCAGACGCCCTGCAGGAAGTGGCCGTAGAGAAGCCCGCCCCAGATGCCGGCGACGAGCGCGCAGCCGAGCCCGAAGGCGGCGACCGACATCGGCTGGAAGCGCAGCGCCCGGCGGGCCGCGGCGAGGCCCTCGGCCTTCTCCTTCAGCGCGAAGGCGGTGGCGGCGAGCAGCCCGCCGACGAAGCCGCCGCCCGGCTCGTTGTGGCCGCGCAGGAGCACGAAGACCGAGAGGATAAGGATCGCCGGCATCAGGATGCGGGTGGCGGTCGAGAGGATGAGCGAGTTCATCGCATCACCTTGCGGCCTGCGCGCAGCGCCGCGATGGCGGCGACACCGGCGATGACCACCACCGCGATCTCGCCCAACGTGTCGAAGCCGCGGAAGTCGACNNCAGCATCACCTCGAACCAGACGTAGAGGTTGAAGAGATCTCCGGTCAAAAAAGCACCGCAAACTCCGGCCAGGAGGACTTGGACCAAGGCATGGTATCCAAAGGCCTCGCGCCGCGAGTCGATCCCGCTAACGGAATAGATCGTGGAGGCCAGGCCGACGACGGCCGTGACCATCGCCATCGCGGCCCCCAGGCGGTCGGCCACAAAAACGATTCCAAACGGGGCCCGCCAACCACCGAGTTCGGTCACTTGGAGACCGTTCGCCAGAACAACTCGGACCAATTCGGCTGAAAGCCAGACGTGACCAAAGCTCCCCAGCACACTGCCAACCCTCTGGAGTCTGGGCCGTCGCCAGGCAAGCAAGAGGAGGGCGGCCACGAACAACGGCCACAATACCGGAGCGAGGACCGTCACTCGGGGCGGCCTCCATCCAACTGGTCGAGGTCGTCATCATCCATCGCGACGTACGTGCGCTTGACAAGGATGATCGCAAAGGCCAAGAGTCCAAAGCTGATGACGATCGCCGTCAAGATCAGCGCCTGGCCCAACGGATCGGCGTGAGGTGGGGTCAGAACCTTTTGTCCAGGCGGGACGATCGCCGAGCGCCCCCGGACCGGCGAGGCCGACAAGAAGATGAGCAGATTGGCCGCGTTGCCGAGCAAGATCAGCCCGAAAAGAAGTTTGACGATGCTCCGGCGCATGATCATGTAGGCCCCCGAGCCGAAGAGGGTGGCGACGAGCAGGGCAAAGATGAAGTTCATTCGGTGGGCTCCTCCGCCAAAACAAGGATCACGGTCAGGACCATTCCCACAACGATCAAGAGGACTCCCAGATCAAAAAGCAAAGGAGTACCAAGCTTGAGAACCCCGAGCGGAGTCGAAACTGAGAACCACGCTCCAGTCAGGAAGGAATTGCCAAGCAAGGGTCCGATGATCCCCGCAATCAGCGACAAAACCAAGCCTCCAGCCAAAACCGTGCGGGGATCAAACCTCAACATCCGGCGTCCTCCAGCGGCTCCTTTCACAAGGACGACCACCGAAAGTGCCGTCCCCGCCACCAAGCCGCCGATAAATCCGCCGCCGGGCTCGTTATGACCCCGAACAAAGGCGAAGACGGCATAAAGAAGGAGAATCGGCGTGATGAACCGCGCCGCCGACTGAAAGACCAATGGGTTCACGCGTCGGTCTCCTTGGGTCCGCGCAGATGCATTAATGCATAGACCCCCAACGCGGCAACGCACAAGACGGTCACCTCTCCCAACGTATCCATCGCGCGGAAATCCACTAGGATCGTGTTCACCACGTTGCGTCCGTAGGCTTTTTCGACCGAGTTCTCGCTGAAGAACCGCGAACTCGCTAGGTCGGGGCTCACCCCCTGGGCGGCCCAAGCGAGCGTCCCCATCGTGATCCCGAACGCAGCCGCGATCGAGGCATCGCGGACCTTATCCACCCGGCTGGAAAGAGACCGAAACTTCGGCAATCGGCTAAAGACGAGCGCGGCGATGATCACGGTCAGGAGCTCTGTGAGGATCTGGGTCACCGCCAAGTCCGGCGCACCAAACACGAGATAGAGAATGGAAATGGCGGTACCAACCAGGCCCATCATACAGATCGCACTTAGTCGGCTAGGCGTGCGCATGACGGCTCCGGTTGCGCCGATCGCCAAGAAGATCAGCGCAAGTTCGTGCAGATGAGGGTAGTCCGTGACCCGGGTCGGAAGCCGCCCGCCGTTCAGCCAGAACGACGCACTCCCCGCAACCGAAATCAGCAGAAAGAAGAGTGAAAAGTAGTTCCGAAGCAACCCGGTCTGGATCCAAGCCGTGGGAACCCTGGCAGCACTTGCGACCTTAGGGATGACGAATCTCCATCCATCGTCGAGACCACGCGGGATCCACTTGGGGGTCGGTCCCAGCCGCGCTGCTCCGATCAACGCTAGAGCGATCAAGACTAACGACAAGAGGAACGCCCAATTGACCCCAGGGAAGAACACCCAGTCATACCTAACCAGCGTAAACTGAAGTGCCCCCGAGAGGGGATTGAGTATCTCCGAGCCCAACCACGGAACCCCAACCGCGGCAGCCAACCCCACAAGACCCAAAAGAAGTGGACCCACCAGCATCGGCCAAGGCGCTTCGTGGGCTTCCGGATGAGAGCTCTCCCGACCCCAGAAGGGCCAGATCGCCACGCGGAGAACGACGACCCCACTCGCCAGTGCAAAGACGATAACGGGCAGGATCCACCAAGAGTATCCAGCCCCCAGGATCGCATACTCCTTGCCGTGAAACCCGATGAACCCCACGAGCCCTAGACCGGATCCGGCCAAGAGCAGCCCTGCAAACCGGCTCACCGGCATCTGGCGGCCGAGGCCACGCAGCGCGAGGGCATCCCGTGAACCCGTCCCGTGATCGATCGCCCCCGCTAGCAAAAAGAGCCCGCCCTTATAGAGCGCATGTGCGCAGAGAAAGGCGGAAAATCCGAGAAGGGCCTCCTTGCCCGGCAGCCCGAGCAGCACACACAACAGCCCAAGCGCCATCACGGTCGAGTAGGCCAGCATCTTCTTCAAGTCTCGATGCCAAACCACCAACGCCGCCGCCACGACGATCGTCGCCGAACCCAGCCAGGCGAGAACAAGACCAAACCAAGAGTCCTGTGAATACCAAGGATGGAGCCGAGCCAGCAGAAAGATTCCTGCCTTGACCATCGTGGCCGAGTGCAAGAAAGCGCTCACCGGAGTCGGAGCCGCCATCGCATTCGGCAGCCAAAAGTGGAAGGGGAACTGGGCCGACTTGGTGGCGCATCCCACTAAGATCAGGATCAGCGGGACCGCACTCGGGAAGCCCTCGAACTGGCTCACGCGGAAGGTCCTCATCTCTTGCCCAAGGATCAACAAACCGACGAGCATCACAAGGGCGCCAGCTCCCGTGATCAAGAAAGCCTGCTGGGCGCTGACCCTGGACTCCGCTTCCTTGTGATAAAAGCCGATCAGCAGGAAGCTGGTGATGCTCGTCAGTTCCCAGAAAATGAAGAGGCTGATGAGGTCATCACTCAACACCATCCCGAGCATCGCGGCCATAAACCCGATAAAGGCCCCGGCAAATCGGCCCAGGTTGGACTTGTACTTCGCGAAGTAGCCACTCGCATAGAGCAAGATCAACGTCCCAAGCAAGCAGATCAGCAGGACGAATGCCCGCCCAAGGCCATCCAGCCGAAAAGCCAAGTCGATCGCCAGCGAAGAGACCCACGGAGTCGACCATTCGGCCTCTCGCACTCTGGCAAAAAGGACCAAACCTGAAGCGGGATAGAGGCTGAGGAGAGCGAATGCCCGAGGACCGAAGTTCCGCACCAAAAACGGCGCAAGGAAGGCAAGAGCAAAGCCAATGGCCAAGTAGAATGGCATCCCGCCCCACTCTCCCATGCGAGTCATTTTACCTGCGAGTCCAAAGTCCCGCCGCCGCGTTCTTTCAACCCAAGTGGTTCGTCAAAACAGATATGACATCCGCGCTGGCGCTCTCCTTGGTAGCCGTTCTTTCCGCTCAACCCTCGTCCAACCTCACGGGCACGGTGACCTATCGCGAGCGAATCGCCCTGCCCCCCAAAGCCACCGTGATCGTCTCTCTCTCACGCTATAACTCGCAAGGTCAGTCTCTCGTCTCCGAGCTCACCCTCGTTCTAAGTGATCGACAGGTCCCCGTAGACTTTGTCCTCCCGTACAACTTGGGTGGCACCGAGAAAGGGGAAACATACGGTCTCACCGCTCGGATCCTCGACGGTTCGACGGTTCTCTTTGAATCCGAGAAGGCCGAGATGGTGATCTCCAACAAGAAGTTCAAGGCGGATTTGCACCTGGTCCGGGCGATTCCCGTACCATCAAGCTGGAAGATGGAAGACCGAGAATGGACCCTACGATGGATGGAGGGCAAGGAGATCAAGGCAGAGCGTCCCCCGACACTCCGATTCGTCCCCACCGGCAATAGAGTGGAGGCATTTGCCGGAGTCAACCGCATGGGTGGGAGCTATCAGCTTGACGGTTCCCTGCTCCAGGTCGATCCGGGGGCGATGACCAAGATGGGCGGCCCGCCGGAACTGATGGACCTTGAGCAGAACTTCGTCCGGTTATTGCCGCTGGTCAATCGCCAATCGGTGGAGGAGGGAGAGCTCGTGCTACGGCGTGGCGAGGTTGAACTCCTTCGGTTTGTCACGACCAAGAAGTAACGGCAGTGGCCTCCTCGCTCCAGCTGGACCGAGGAGGCCACCGATCGGGTAGCTACTTCGACTGCTGGGCGCCGCCGGGGGCGGTGGAGTAGTCCCCTTCTTTGACTGTCTGACCGGATTCCGCCGGCTTATTGGCCCCGCAACCGGCCAGGAAGATCATGGCCACGATGCCCAAGACGAGAACTCGACTTTTCTTCATCAGGTTCAGTATCCCACCGTCACGCTACTGCGATCACCGGTGCAGACCCCAGTTGTGCTGAACTCCGGTCGGATCTTGGCCCTGAAGTAAGCCGCGTAGAGATCGTCTGGATTGCGGCCATTATCGCCTCGGATCACGAGCTTGGCATAGCGGGCACTGCCATCCGCATAGGCAAAGTTGGTGCCTCCGGCGTAACCTGCCCCTTCCTTATTGCCACCCCAAAACTCGTAGCCCCAAAACGCCCCGTCGCGGCTGACGTTCCAATATAGATCGGCGACGCCGTTTGTGACCTGGCAACTTCCCCAGCTGTACCAGTTGAGGCTTGGCCCCATCAAAACCGTGTCCGCCATTTGCGGGATCGCCGTCTGGCTCGCCGAACGCGGAGTGCGGGGATCGACATCCGAGTGGGTCAGCATCTGGTTGAGGCTGTAGCCAACCCGATACAAGTTTGCTGTCGAGGTATCTGTGGCCGACCTTTGTCCCGGCTTCCAATACCCTTGGTCAAAGTAGAGCTGGCGGGTATTGCTGGGGTCCGAGAAAATTCCCTTGTTCTTGACATACGGGAAGAGGCGGTCGGCCCAGTGAGGACCCATCGAGTTGGCGGCCATTCCCGTCCATCCTCCGGCAGCAGGGATCGCGGGAAACTTGTCGTCGTAGTCCCCGATGTACATCATCGTGCTCAGGCCGTGTTGCTTGAGCTGACTCAGGTCATTCGTCTTCTTGGCCGCCGTTTTGGCTTGGGCAAAAACCGGGAAGAGGATCGCCGCAAGGATCGCAATGATGGCGATCACGACGAGAAGTTCGATCAGAGTAAAGGCGCGTCGTTGCATCTTGTTCCCGAGGTCAAGGCCTCATGCTTCCAACCTACCTGAAATCCAACGAAAAACAGGACGAACACTTCATTCGAGTGAAATCCCCGCATCTTTGCGACCTCAGAAACAAGATTTGCACGACCACCGTATGGAACCATGGAGAAAGATGAGCCAAGTCAAGGGTCTGAGGCGGAGGCACAAAAACTGGAGCGAGGTCGCCCCGAGCTCGGTCCAGTTCATGGCCGAAGCTCCCTGGGGTTATTGGGAAGGTCTCCAACTTGCGCACTACGCCCATAACCTGCCCGAGTATGAGCTTTATTCTGATGCTCACTGTCTCTCGGTCCACTGCTCCGACCCCACGCGCTTTCACCTTAAGCAGGGCCGACAGGCCCGCAACGGGCACCTGTTTCCCGATGAGATTTCCGTCATCGGGGCCGGTTCTCGATATGCCGCTGTCGACAACCGGGTCGAGAACGAGGACATCGGAATCAAGTTTCAACTCGGTTATCTCGAAACCTTCGCCGAGGAAAACGGCCTTGGCCCGTTCTCTGGCCTCTCCGACTCCTTTGGTCAAACCGACGCCCGGATTTCGGAGATCGCCAAGCTCCTTCTCGACGACCTCCGAAGTGGTTCGCCGTTTGGCCGATCCTTCGGCGACTCGTTGGTCAACGTATTGGCCAAGCACCTCATTCAGACTTACGGCGCGGCGGCACCCACTGGGAAGAATTTTGAAGGTCCCCTATCAGGTTCAGTTCTGAGACGCATCGAAGACTACATCGACGCGCACCTTTCCGAAGATCTTTCCCTCAGGCAGATCGCCTCCGTCGCCGGATATAGCCCCTACCACCTCCACCGCTCCTTCAAGGAATCCACCGGGTACCGGCTTCACGAATACGTGACCCAGGTCCGACTTGAGCGAGCACGTCAGCTCTTGGTGGGCACGAAAATGACGGTGCTGGAGATCGCTCTTGAGACCGGATTCTCGGACCAAAGCCATCTGAGTCGGCAGTTCCGAAGCCATTGGCAGGTCACTCCAAGCCAGATTCGAGCGGTACCGCAAGATTCTCCTCAATGAGGGCAAGATCCTGCCCGGATCCGGCCCGGGCGGTATCGTAACTTGAAGACGGTGAATACGATGAAATCCATTCCCGTTCTTTTCGCTGTTCTGGCCGCCGCTGGTGCCTCGGCCCAAAACCTCTTCTCGGTCTCGGTCTCCCCGACCAATACCGACGTCCAAAACGTCACTGCGCTCTTTGCCTATGACGACGGAGAATCCAATGTCGCTTTTGCCATCGACCTTGGATTCGACGCCAAAGTCGGTACGACCACGACCCAAGAGTTCGGAACCAACGTCGATCCGGGCCTCTTTAGCTATGGGCTCCTCGGGACCTATGGCGCCGATGGACTCACTCTCGGAGTCGACTCGGCCGTTGCTGGATCGCTGATCGGCAAGACTTGGGAGGAGCTCTTCACCAACCCGCTCTTCAGCAAGCAGTCGGTCCGCTCGGCCGTCGAGACCGATAACGTCGGCCTGACCTTCCTCTTTGCCGACTACGTCAGCAAGGTCACGGTCTCCACCGATTCGGGCTCCCGCCGGTTGTTCGCCCCGATCGGGTCGGAAATCACGCTGATCAACTTCTCACGGGGAAGCAACAACGGCTCGGGATCGGTGCAAGCCGTTCCCGAACCAGCGACGGTTCTCGCCATGGCCGCTGGCCTCGCTGCTCTTGGTCGCCGCCGCCGAGCGGCCTAGTCACTTAGTCGAAGCCGAGCGATCACCGGAAAGTGGTCGCTCGGCCATCGTCCTTCGGGAGTCTTGGAGCGGTCTATCTCCACTGATTCCACCTCCCACTCCGGGCTGGAGAAAACGAAGTCGATCATCTTGCCCCCATCGCTCTGAAGATCAAATCCAGTGAAGGTTCCCTTGGGTCCTTCGTCGGGCAAAGCCGGGGCCCACTTCCCTTCCCGAAAGTGCTCCAATGGAGGGTCCCCTACCGTGGAGTTGAAGTCGCCCATCAGGAGCGACGGCAACTTCCGCGCCTCGGCAAACTCGCGCATCTGGTGCGCCCCCAGCAGTCGAGCGTCGGCGGACTGGTGATCCCAGTGGGCGGCCAATACGACGATCCGTTGACCTTGCCAGAAGAATTCGCCCCAGCTAAAGACCCTTGGGATCTAGGCTCCCGGACCTAAGGATCCTGGGTTTGTGGGCTGATCGCTGATCCACCGCGTCCCACCTTCGCGAAGCCCAAGCCGCGACCGCCGAAAAAAGATGGCGCTGTATTCGCCTTTGGTGAGGCCGTCGTCGCGGCCCACTCCGATCACCTCATGGTCCGGCAGGGCGGCCTTGAGTTCCAGAATCTGGGAATCCAAGGCTTCTTGCACAGCCAAGAGATCAGGCGCATGCTTCTTGACCAATCCCAAAGCGGCCTCGCGCCGGTTCGGCCACGCGTCCACTCCATCCGGCGCAGTCGCAAAGCGCAGGTTGTAGGTCATCACGGTGAGCGAGGCATTCCCCATCGCCAGAACCATACCTAGAGCAGCAATCATGGGCCCATGCTACCGCTCCTAAGGTCAGAGGGTTCGCAGGATGATTTCGGGAAAGTGGGAGACTTCGGAGACCTGGAGCCGACAACCGGATTCGAACCGGTGACCTGCTGTTTACGAAACAGCTGCTCTACCACTGAGCTATGTCGGCATGCCGAATGACCTCTATTATGGGCCGATTGGGGTCATCTCTGCAACCCGAGGGCGGCTTGGACCTCTTCTGCTTCGAGGCCTTCTAGAGTCGAATCCAAGATTCCGGGATGGAGATCGACCCCGAGCGCCGAGTTCCAAGCCGACCAAGCCGCGGCCGTCGCCCCGGTTCCATCCAGGGTGCGGGTCCGACTTACCCAGAAGAGGGGAAACGGACTCACTCCAGAATTTGCCGCCCGGGCCCATTGCTTCCCGATGCCAATTCTGGCCTCGGTCCAGCCGAGACGCTCGGCCTCCAGCCAATCCAGATACCCCGTCGGCAGGTCGGTCCGGCCAAGGCCCGTCAACCGGGCCGCCCAACCTCTCGGGTCGGGAAAGATCCCGCCCTGGATCAGGTAGCCAAGTTGATGTTCGGAGCGGAGGACCCGAAATCCGAACGAATCTTTCCCCAATCCCAGCAAGGCCGTGGCGGCAGTGGTCGCAGCGAGGTCCTGGCCAGGACCCGTTACCGGAAGGTCCCATTTCCAGGCCGGATAGCCTCCCGGAAGAGCAGCCGAACTCGTTGCCCCCGGCTTAACTGGCTCAGTTTTCAGATCCTCTGATTCCAGGGCCTGGGCTCCGACTCCCCGTGGGGTCCCCAGCCACACCGCAAGCGGCTTGGCTTGGACCCAAAACTGATGGGCCGTCTGAACCTGGGCTGGGGTGACCGATTCGATCCCCGGGGGCAGCGGCCAACTCGCCACAACCCAGGCCTGACGACGCAGCGCCGCGAGTCGTCCTTTGGCCTCCTCCACTCGGTCGGGGAAGATCTCCGGCTCGGTCAGGATCGACTTTCCAACTTCGGCACAAACCTCGTGGGCTCCTTCGCCCGTGGCCTGCACCGCAATCACAATCATTCCCGGGAGGTGGGCGACGATGGGCCCGACCCCGTCCTGGGCGCCATACCGCCAAAGCTCGGACCGGGTGTAATTCGCTGTACCAAGGGCCATGACCTCGGCCAAAACCGCCGCCACCGCCGGGCTGATCGCGCCAAAATCGGGGGTAGGAATCGCGATCGCCAAGGCTACCGACCCGTCGGGGGTCCAGGCGTGTTCGACGCACCCTGGCTGAGTTGCAAGGATCATTTGAGCACCTCGCGAAGCGCTTCTTCGGCCTGAGAAAAGTCGAGCGAGTTGAGTTCAGGACCCAGGAGGGCGAGCGGCGGTGAACCGAGGGCCAAGAATGCGAGAGTTTCTGCCGTGCCGTGGAGCTTTGCCGTCCGGACCTGTAGCCACTGGAGGGCCTGGTCTCGGCCTAGTTCCAGGTAGTGGGCCGGTCGGTCGAGAAGTCGCTCTTTGGCCTTCTCACCCGGCCGCTGGATCAGCACCGCCGAGGCTCCGAGCGTCGGAGTGACCGAGATCCCCAAGGAGAGATCGGCCGATTGGATCGCAAAGCCAAGCGCTAACGCCTGGGCCGCCTTTGGGCTGGACCACCCATCGAGCTTGATGCGGATCCAATCGCTGGTGGGATTGGCGGGATCTCGGGATTCGGGGCGGAGTTCGCCTTCGGACCGGGTTAGGGTCCGGAACGTTTGGACGGCAGACTCCATCCGTCCCTCGGAAGCAGCACCCACCGTTGCCACCACGATTCGGGCCGGATCGGAGAGCCACTCGCTGATGCGGGTGAGTTCGTCGGCCGTAGCATCCGCCCCGGCCACACCGTAGCCCATCGGATGAGGGCGAACCGCGCCCATGGCCGCTTCCCAGGCGGCAAAAGCGCCGGGCCTCTCGTATTCGGCCAGCTTGAGTTCCTCCCGGATGATGCCCTTCTCCTGTTCCACTTGCTCCGGAGAGAACTGGCCAGGTTCGAGAACCTGTCGCAGGGCTCGGAGGGATGCTTCGAGCTCCTCGACGGGACTAAAGATCCGGAACTGCATCCAGTCCGGACCGGTTGAGGCCAGCAGAAAGGCGGCCGGGCCCTGTGCTCCGGCTCGTTGGGCCATGAGATGCTCGGCAAAGTGACGGAGTCCCCGGGCATCGTAGGCGACGGGAAACCCACGGCAATCGATCCAGACCTGGACTTCAACCCCCTTGGCTTCCGTCACCTCTAGCCCGGTCCAGCGGACCCCATTGTCGAGCGTCTTCAAGTTCGGCTTCTTTTGGGGCTGGCTCGCGACCGGCCCGGAGGCCATTCCCCAGGGTGGGACCCCGACCGCTTCGCGCTCGCCCACCCCTCCGCCCCGGTTCGGCGCGGGGTTGTCGCCGGCCGAACGAGGAGTCGGATTCACCGTAGCGTGCGTGAGCAAACGGGCTACCCGGCCGGGCTTAGGTCTTCCTTCCAAGCCCGGAGCCATTCGGCGATGCTCCATGCTTGGAACGGGCAACCGCCGGGGCGTCGGGGCTCATCTCCATCATAGACCTCGGCGATGCCCCCGATTCCGTATTCATCCAAGATCTCTCGGGCGTGGCGCAAGAGTCGCCGAGCCTCGGTGGTGTCTCCGGTGAGCTTGACCATGGCCGTAATGTAGGGACCCATGAGCCAAGGCCAAACCGTGCCTTGGTGGTAGGCGGCGTCGCGGTCGATAATCGGCCCCTCGAATCGCCCCTTGTAGCCCGGTGACTCTTGAGACAGGGTCCGCAGGCCGACCGGCGTCAGCAGTTCGCGAGTGACGGCTTGCAGCGCTCTTTCGGCCCGAGGACCCTTTGCAGGGCCGAAGGGGAGAGCCATCGCGATCACTTGGTTGGGGCGCAACGAGGCATCGTCGGGATCGACGGTGTCGAAGTAGTAGCCAAGGGTCTCTTTGAAGAACTTGCGGTCGAACCAGCTTTCGGCGAGTCCGGCGGCTTGTCCATAACGGGTGCTTTCCAGGCCCAGTTTTTCGGCCAACCATTCCATGATGCGCACGGCGTTGACCCAAAGGCCGTTGATCTCGACCGGCTTTCCGTGGCGGGGGGTCACGACCCAATCCCCGACCTTGGCATCCATCCAGGTGAGTTGAACACCGGTCGCTCCTTGGGTTAAGAGTCCGTCGGCAGGATCGACCTTGATGCCGTAGAGAGTGCCCTTGACGTGCCAGTCGAAGACCTCGGTGAGGGCGGCCATCGCGTCCCGTGCGAACTCGTCATCCCATTCGGCCAGAAGAGTCTTGTAGATCGCGTTGGCGCACCATAGGGTTGCATCGACGGTGTTGTATTCGGGTTCTTCCCCTTTTTCGACAAAGCGGTTGGGGATCAGCCCTTGGTGCATCTGCGAGAGGTAATCGCGGATGATCTTGCGAGCGAGCGCCGGTTGACCGGTCGCCAGGCACATGCCGGGAAGGCTGATCATGGTGTCGCGGCCCCAGTCGGTGAACCAGGGGAATCCGGCCAGGATGCTGCTGCGGGTCGGAGTTTCGATGAAGAACTTGCGGCTGGCGATCTCGAGTTCTTGGGCGATCGAGGTGAGTGGTTCGCTGGATTCGGCCCAATCGGTGTAGGGCTTGATGTTGGCCTCGGTGCTGGCGACGAGTGAGATCGCCTTACCCGGCCCGAGGTCGTAGTTCAGCTCGCAGGGGCAGAAGAGGTCGTCGCGAGGGTCGAGTCCCCGTTCGGTTTCGCGAAGGTATTCGAAGCGGTAGTACCAACCGACGGCGGGGTGGCGGTTGGCGCCCTCGTGGCTCAGGTGGAGCGACACGCCATCTTGTTCGACGATGGTGCGATCGCGGTGATGGTTGAGGGCTGCCGGGTAGTTCGGATCGAACCGGAAGTTTCCGTGATAGAACTTGTGGCACACCAAGGGGCGGAGGATCAGCCGGTAGGGTTTTTGACCAGCGTTGTAGAGCTCGATCGTCGTGGCATTGACCCCTTGATGAATGGCAACTCTCTTCTCAAGGATCATCCCGGCCGCGCGGAATCGCCAGAATGCCGTTTTTCCGACCGAGAACTCTTCCAAGAATTGGTATCCCTCTGGGTGGAGAGCGCCGTAATACTGGTTGCAGCTTAGGCCAATCGGGTTGCCTTCGCCCTGTACATCGATCTCCAAGTTGGCCAGTAGGACTTGTCGGTAGGTGGGCGGCTTGACGGCGGCGACGAGCAGACCGTGGTAGCGCCGAGTATTGGCCCCGCTGATGGTGCCCATGGCAAAACCACCCAGGCCGTTGGGTAGGAGCCATTCTCGCTGAGTGGCAAACTCGAGATTGCGGCACTCGGATTCGCGATAGGTTGTTCGCATGAGCCTGTCAAGTGTACTTGTAATCGGGGTGACTCCGACGGGTCTGGACAAAGAACGCCATCTATACCGGGGGCAGGAACGGAGTTGGCACGGAACATGCATCACGGGAGATGTAAGGAAGCCTGGACAACCGGGCTCCGAGGTTAGAAATGCTGATTTCCGAAGCTAAGCAGTACGTGGGTCAATTGGTCACCATCACCTTTAGTGACCGAAAAGGGACCGAAATCACCGAGCGCACTGAGGTCTTTGACGTGAACTTTGTTCCGCTCTATGGCCCATGTCTCATCACCGATCTGGGCGACATCCGGTTGGATCGCGTCCACGAAGTTTCTCTCCTAGAACAGCGAAAAGTCGCGTAGTCCAAGAACAGACAGAAGAGCCAAGTGAATCGATTGGCGATCCGCATCAAGGGCGCGGGTCGCCATTTTTTTCGCTGAATCGCACGGTTTCCGGCTCTCGTTTCAGCTCCCGGCTCGAAAGTCGGTTGAAGAATTCCTCGACCCGCAACCGGAACCCGAGGCGAAACTCTCGCGGCTGGAGCCTTGCCTCCAGATAGGGTTCAAAGCTCCCGGCGGGAAAATTGAGGCTGTACTCGGTGTCGTACCACTGGCGTCGGTCGAAGTCGTACTTGAGCATCATCGCCATGTTGATGTTTCCCAATCGTCCGTCGGCCCGCACATGAAAAGCCTTCCGCGAGAACGGTCGGTCGATGGAAAGAAATGCGGTTCCAAGCTCTCTTGCTGCGACTCCAGCGACTCCAAGTCGAAAATCAGAGCCAAAATCGCGGTAGACCACGGCCTCGGCCCGCGCCCAGCCGAACCCCCGGCGGTCGCTGGTGGTCCCAAACAGGTCGGCTCGCAAGGTGCTACGGCCCCAGCTCCCGAGTGAAAACGTCGGCGAATGGACGGCCGCTTGCGCCAAAACACGGTTGTAGAAGGGCTCCGAATTGTCGGTGCGAATCCGGTGGAGCCGGACCTGGCTCTGTAGACCCCATCCGCCCCGGTTGCCCCCAAGCTCCAGCGCGAGATCCAGAGGCTTGGTGATTTCGAAACTATCTTCGAGTCGCCCGACCGTCCCCGTGTTCCAACTGGTTGAGATGGCATAGGTTCGGCGCTCTTGCCTCATGCTGTCGGACTCTTCTTGGGGAGTACGGACATAGATCCGGTTCATCCAACCTTCGCTGTGGCGCTCCTCGTTCTCGTTTCGGGGTTGAAGGAACCCCGCGCTGGGCCTTGGAGGGAGATCGCTATGGGCCAAGACGAAGGAGCCGGAGAGCAGCGACTTGGGAAAGGCATTGAACCCGCCGCTGATCGAGGTGCGGTCATTGAGCAAGAATCCGCTGTTCCAACTGAGTCCGGTTCCTTCCTTTCGGCGGAAAGTGATGTTGGGGAATCGGAATCCCTCGACCCGGCGGTCCAGAGTGAACGAATAGGGTGGAAGATTGGCGATCCTTTGCCCAAAGAGTTCGATCCCGAGGCCCCGGACTCGGCCGTTTTTTCCCGGTCGCAAGACCACTTGTCGACTGCGAACGGCGATATCGGGGCGTTTGCGCCCGCTGGGGGTGCCATAAACGTCGTTCAGGGTCCAGCGGTCGGGGGTGATGAGGAGTTCGCCGATGGTCCCCCGCATCCCGGTCGTGACGATCCGGACGTTCTGCGCCCGACCGGTGCGTTGTTCCCAGTCGAATTCGAGTTCGGTGGCCTGAAGGTATCCCTCGGGATCTTCGATCCGAATGTTGCCCTTTGCTGTGCCCTTTTTCTCGAGGAACCGAATCTCCACCTCTTCGGCATGGAGGGTGGTGAGGTCGTAGTAGAGCGTGACGCCGCCGTAATATCTCCCGATTTGGTTTTGGACATCGAAGGTTTGTCGCTGGAACCGGATGCGGAGAGCGGGGTCGATTTGGATTTCTTGGGCTTCTCCTTTGATCTGGGGCGCGGCTGAAGGCTCCTGGATCGGCGCTGGATCGACGGTTGAAGCGTTCCGCTCGCCGCCTTGGGGCGGAGTGAATTCGATGCCTAGGTCCTCCCACAGGGGCAGGCTTCCTCTCGAATTCACGAGGGCGTGGCTCGGGCCGAGGCGGCGAGCCTGGGCGAGGAGGTGCGGCGGGAGCGGGGCTGGTAGGCCCAAAAAGCCAGGCATAGGCAATCGGTTCGGACGAGTCTACCGCCCCTGGGGTTCGCCCCCTTGCGTTTGTGCGTTGGGATCGGGTCTAATTTAGAGCCTCGTGGGGACTTAGCTCAGCTGGGAGAGCGCTTG
>DDSL01000128.1 GCA_002343825.1 Chthonomonas sp. UBA2391 | reverse complement strand
GTCCACGCATTTGGCCACCGGCGAGTCCACCACCCTGTTGGGCTTGCATCATCCGCTCTTGGATCTCGCGCATCTGGGCAAGATTGATCTCGGCGATCACCACTTCTTCGCCCTTCTGGAGGCCGCTGAGAAGTTCAAAGCCATCATTGCCCATTGCGCCGACCTTTACCTCTCGTTGCTCAGGCTTCTTGGGGTCTTTGCCTTTCACCCGGACGAAGGTCTTTCCACCTTCGCGCTTGAGGGCTTGGCTGGGCAAAACGAGAACCTTGGGCTTTTCCAGGGTGAGGAACTCACAGGTCGCGGTCATCCCTGGCATGAGACGGACTTTGTCGTTTCCTCGGATCTCGACTCGCACCTTGACGGCGGTGATGTTGTTTTCTGTGCGGGCACTCGGGTTCACACGGGTTACCGTCCCCCTAAGTTTTTCGTTCGGATAAGCCTCCAACAGGACTCGAACGGCTTGACCTTCCTTGACCAGGGCGACATCGGCTTCATCCACGAAAACCTCCACGAACATCCGGGTGATGTCGCTCAATTGGATCAGCGAAGTCCCCTCCGAAAAGGCGCTCGAACCGGGGGGGATGACCGAGCCTTCTTCCAGATACTTCAGGGTCACCACTCCATCGCGTGGGGCCCGGACTGTCGTCTGGCCCAGTTGCACACGGGCATTTTCCACCGCTACTTGAGATCGGACGGTGCTCGCCTGAGCGGCTCGGACATCGGCTTGGCGGACGGTGATGTTCTTCTGCCCATCCCGGGCACGCTGCAAAGCGACCTTGGCCTGCTCCACCGCTTGGCGCGCCTCGTCCAAGGACTGTCGGCGGACCGTGATCTGGACCCGGTTGGCCTCGGATCGCTGCAGGCTGGCCTGGGCATCTTTCACCCGGTTTTCCAGCGAGAGGCGCTGGGTCTGGAGTTGGCCGTCGAGCAGCTCGGCTTGCTTCTTGGCGGTTTCGAAGGAAGATCGAGCCGACGCAAGGCTGGCCGTCGCACGGTCCACCACCGCTTGGCTCACATAACCCTTGGCCAGCAAGTCCTGTTGTCGCCGGAGATCGGCTTGGGCCGTATCGAGGTCCGCTTGAGCCCGCAAAACGGCTTGCTCGACATCCTTCCGTCGCTGGGGTTCGGTGACTTCCGAGAATTCTTTGAGGTTGAGCCGAGCAGCTTCGAGGGCCGCCTTTGCGCTGGCGATTTCCGCATCGGTCAGCTTCGGCTGGACCTGACTTTCGGCCTCCGCTCGCTTCAGTCGGGCCTGCGCGCTGGCCAGAGCGGCTTCGGCGTTCTCGACGTCGGTCGCAAAGGTCCTGGTCTGCAACTCGGCGTTGGCCTGCGAGCTCGAGACTCGGGCCCGGGCGGCCTGCAAATCGGCGTTCGCTTGATCATAGGCCGTCTTGGTGTCATCGGGATCGATTTCGGCGATGAGATCGCCCTTTTTCACCACGTCACCTTCTTCCACGGCCAACCTCAGGACGCGTCCGCCGGCCTCACTCTTTACATCGACGCTGGTCAGTGCGACCAGCACGCCATTGGCGCTGATGCTCTGGATGAGTTCGCCTTCCTCCACCGCGGCATAGCGATATTCGATCTCGGCCGCATCACTTTTGCCGCGACCAAAGGCGAGGTAACCGCCCGCGAGGACGACGATGGTTCCGATGATCCAGGGTGTTTTCTTCATAAGCTTGCGAACTCCTCTTCACCGGGCAGGGGTTGTCCGGTCACGAGCTTCCATCGGACTTCGGAGATCAGGAAGTCGTAGAAAGCCTCGACCCGGTTGCTCTCGGCGGTTACCAAGCTGACCTGGGCCGTCACGACGTCGATGAGGTCGGAGGCACCGAGGGTTTGAGACTCACTCGCCGCTTCGAAATTCTTGGTGGCGGCTTCGAGGGCGGCTTGAGCGGCCATCAGACGCTCTTGGTTCTGTCGAAACTCAACGTACGCAGATTCAACCTCAGCTCGGACTTCTCGAAGGAGTTGTTGAAGTCCCGCTTCGCGAGACTCGAGAACGAGTTCCCGTTGCCTGACCGTCTCTTGGGAGCGTCGTCCGTCAAAGAGCGGGATGCTGGCCGTGAACTGGAGGTTGCTGCGGTCGAAAACGTCTTCGGCGAAGTTCTTCCTCAGGTTGGCGTCGAGCGAGAAGTTCACCGCACCGTCGATCCGCGCCTGACGGATGTTGATTTTGGCGCTCTGGATCGTGGCGAGTTGACTTCGGACGTCGGGGCGGCGGACGGTGGCCTCGCGGAAGGCTTCTTCCAACTCGGTCGGGGGAACGGCCTCGGGCTGTCCACCGGGGCGGGCGAGTTCAGGAAGCGCCTCGGTGACGTCCCATCCGATGACCGCCTTCAGCTCGGCCCGAGTGGTCGCAGTCCGGTTGTTGGCGGTGAGGACCTCGACGCGGGCGTTCAGAAAATCGGCATTGGCCTGCAGGATGTTGATCGGGGCGTCATCGCCGACCTCCACCCGGGTCTTGGTCTGGTCGAGGATCTTCGCCGCACGCTCTTGTTGAGCCTGTCGAACCCGGAGAATCTCCTCTGCGCGGAGGGCATCGTAGTAGCGCTGATGCACGGCGAAGAGGATCGTTCGGAGTTGATTCTGTAGCTGCGCTTCACTGACCTGGACCTGAGCTCGGGATTCGGCGAACCGGGTGGACCGGTCCCCGCTATCAAGGAGCCGCCAAGAGAGGGTGATGTCCGCGTTTTCTTGACGACCATCGCCCCCGATGCCGGCACCCGTCTGGAAGTTGGTTCGCCCGGTAGAGAGCGAGTAGCTCGGAGTCAGGGTAGGAAGGAAGGCCCCATAGGCCGACCGGCGGGCGCTCTGAGAACTCCTCAGATCGGCAAGAGCGGACCTCAGATTGCCATTGCGATCAATCGCAAGGCCGAGCGCATCCTCAAGCGTGAGAGCGCTAGTTGACGCGGGAGCTTGGCCGAAACTGAACGCGCACAATGCCCCGACGGCTAAGGCCAGTAGGCCGCGCTTGCAACGTGCAAGACAAGAAATCATCACCACCGAAATACGGGTACGTACCCTCCCCCTTCGATAGTTCCTGTTGCAAATGAATGTCGGGCTAACTTTTTGCCGCGGGTTCGGTGGCAAGCGGAGCCCGCCTGCGCACGAGCACGTAGGTCAATCCGGCGACGATCAGAGCGAGGGCGACCAAGTGGGCTTCCGTGATGGGGAGCCCCGGGATTCGGGTGGAACTGGCCAGTTGCCGACGAACTTCCTCCACACTTCCTGCGCGAGTAAATTCGTAAATGAAGCGGCTGAGGCCCAGAAGCGCAAACGCGAGTCCAACCGACTGACCTAGGCGGAGCCCCCCGGTCTTCTCGATCCGCACCAAGACCCACGCAAAGAAGAAACAGAGAACGGTTTCGAGGAGCTGAGACGGGAGGTTAGTGCCGGGAGTTCCGTGAAAGTGGACTCCGAAGGGACTCTGAGTGGCGACGCCAAAGCAACACCCATTCAGAAAACATCCGATCCGGCCAATGCCATTGGCGACGAGAAGCGGCGCGGCCATCGCTTCGGCATAGGGCAACATGGGCTGCCTTTTAACGATTGACCAAATCCAGAATCCGATGAACCCACCCAGGAATCCACCGAAGCTGGTGAGGCCATCAAATCGCAATGACCAGAGCTGGTCGGCGTTGCGGGAGTAGTAGTCCCACTCTTGGGCGACGAACAGAATCCGCGCCCCTAGGATCCCCGGAAAGACGAGCCAGCCGACCATGTTCAGCAACTGATTGGGGTCGGCACCAAACTGGAAGGCCCTTTTTTGCGCCCACCAAAGCCCGACGCCAATCGCGATGACCAGCAGTACGCCATAAGTCCCGACACGAAAAGAGCCAATTTGGAAGAGATCAGGAATCATTATGTCTAGGAAAGTCGGAACACTGAGAACGTAACCCCGGCAAACGACCGAGAGTTCCGTGACCCAATCGGCCAAAAATGCGGAATCTACCGCCGGTGATCGGGTACAGTTTCAAAGATACTCTTTTCCTTTCAATGAACATGATGACCGACGACCTGTCCCCGACGACAACCCAAGAGGCACCGGCTGAAGCCACCGCAACGATGGCCCCCGAAGCTCCGGTAGCCCCCGAGGCTGTCGCCGACGCCCCGATTTCTGCCCCGGTCGAGGAAACCTCCTCGGCAGAGGCCACGCCCGCTCCGGAACCCGAGGTTGCGGTTGCTCCTGAACCCCAACCCGACGCCCCTGCCCCGGTAGCGGAGACAGTCGTCGAACCCGTCGCTGCAGTCGCACCCGCGGCCCCGGCGAAGCCGGCCGCCCCGGCAGCCAGCGACGAAGATCTCTTTGCCGCCGCCATGGCCGAACTCGATGGTGGCGCATCGGTCAGCGAGAGCTACCGCAAGCTCAGCAAGGGAGACCGGATCGAAGCGACGGTTATCCAGGTCGAACGAGACCGAGTCTTCGTTGACCTCGGCACCAAGTCCGAAGGCGTCGTTCCCCTAAGCGAGCTCTCGACCGAAAGCCTGGAAACCGCCGAAGGTCAAGTTCAGGTCGGCGACAAGATCAACGTCATCGTGATCAAGCCCGCAGGTTCGGGCGAAGACTATCCGATCGTTTCCAAGAAGAAGGCCGACTTCGAAGAAGTTTGGTACGGAATCCTGGATAAGCACCAGAGCGGAGAGACGATCCAAGCGACCGTGATCAACCGCGTCAAAGGTGGTCTGGAAGTCGACCTGGGAGTACGAGGATTCGTCCCCGCAACTCACGTTGGCAACGGCAAGCTCCGAAATATCGAGAAGTACGTTGGCCAGGTCATCGAACTCAAGATTATTGAAGTCGATCGCGAGCGCAAGAAGGTTGTGCTCTCGAACCGACTGGCAGAAGAAGAGAAGCGCGAAAGCGTCAAGGGCGAGATCTTTGGCAAGGCCAAGGCGGGCGACATCCTCGATGGCGTCGTTCGCCGACTCACCGACTACGGTGCCTTTGTGGATCTCGGCGGAGTCGATGGTCTGCTCCACATCAGCGAAATGAGCTGGATGCGGATTAACCACCCGAAGGAAGTCCTGAAGGAAGGCCAAGAGCTCAAGGTCATGGTCCTGCGACTCGACGAAGGAACGGGCAAGATCAGCCTCGGTCTTCGCCAAGTCCTCCCCGATCCCTGGAAGCTCATCCGAGAAAATTACAAGATCGGCCAGAAGATCACTTGCTCGGTCGGACGCTTGGTCACCAACGGTGTCTTCGTCAAGCTTCCCGAAGGAGCGGAGGCGTTCCTGCCGGTTAGCGAAATTAGCAACAAGCGCATCGCCAAGCCCGGCGACGTGCTGACCGACAACCAAGAGATCGAAGTGGCCGTCATCGACCTGCGCCCCGACGAGCGACGAATGGTCCTCAGTATGCGCAGTGCCGGCTCCGCGATTGATCCTCCGGCTGGATACGATCCAGGCCCGATGACCTACGAGAGCGACCGAGATCGCAATCGAGGCGGCGGCGGAGGCCGAGGCGGCAAGAAGCGCGGTGGTGGTCGAGATCGAGGCGGATATGACGACTTCGAACCGCAAGCCACAACGCGAGCCCCAAGCGGCGGCGCGACGATCGGCGAGCGACTCGGAATGCTCAAGGGCCTTCTTCGCCCAGACGACGACTCCGAGACCGAAGGCGAAAACTAATCCATTCGCCAATAACCAAACAACCGGGAAGGCTCACTGCGAGCCCTCCCGGTTTTTCTTTGGCTACGCCACCGAATCGAGCGCGGCTCGGGCCGCCGCGATTCCGGCTCCGTCCAGCATCTGCAGGGCGCCATAATCCGTCCCTCGCGAACCGTCGCGCGTGGGATCAATGCGTTCCGCCAGCGGGGCCATATGGACGGCCGTCGCTCCCGTCTTCTGGATGATTTCGGCAACATTCGAAGCCCGTACACCACCGCCGACAAGGATCGTCAGGCCCGGTTCGTGGTTGCGGACCGCATCGGCGAGGGCTTGGAGGCCGTCCATCGCCTTGGGAGCACCACCGCTGGTGAGCACCCGCTGAACCCCAAATTCCTGAAGCTCTCGCAGCGCTCCGGCGTAGTCTTCGACCTGGTCCACGCATCGATGGAAGACCAGATCGCCATGAGCGAGAGGGCGGATCCTCTTGAGCAATTCCCAATCGATCCCTCCGCCTGGTGCCAAGCCCCCGACCACGAATCCGGTGGCTCCAGCCGAGCGCAAGACCTGGGCATCACGTTCCATGGCGCGGCGCTCTCCCTCGTCATAGCCAAAGGCCCCCGGCCGGGGCCGAAGCATGACCGAGATGGGAAGTGAGGTGACCGACCGGCAAGCATCGAGCAAGCCAAAGCTGGGCGTCAATCCGCCGACCTCCAGGGCCGTGCAGAGCTCGATCAGGTCGGCCCCATTGGCTTCGGCGATTTCGCAATCGAGCGGGGTGGTGCAGACGGCCTCAAGCCGGACCCGCATCAGTCCATTTCCTCTTCACCGGTGATCTCATTCAGGGTCTTGACCACCTGGTTCTCAGGATCGTATTGGATCGGGCGCTCGTTCCGCAGGAGCGTTACGACGGCATGGAAGGACATGGCATCGAGTCCTGCGATCTCATGCTCGCCTTGGGGGCCGACGAGAAAGATACGACCGGTCCCGGTCTGGAAGCTCCATTCAGCTCGATAGTGGGTGATGCTCAGCATAATCTTCGCTGAGGGTACCGCTGATGAGCGGGGCGGATTCATGTAGCAAAGCCGCCCACCGGGGATTCCCGGGGGCGGCTTGCCTCTCCACAAAATGCCCTTCTGATCGCGGGCTTAGCTCTTCTTTCGTTTCTTAAACAAGGCAACCATCCCGAAAGCGAGACCAGCCATCGTCGCGGGCTCGGGGACCGGATTGTATTCGTACTTGACCGTCACCTTAGCCGCGGCGAAGGTATGGGTGTAGGACTTGAGGCACGGAGCCCCGCTGACGCTCGATCGACCGACGGCTTGGATCGGGAGGAGGACCGTGCCTTTTCCGACAAATTGGCTCAGTTGATTGCCCGAGACCACCGCGCTGGCCGACTTGCTATCCTTGAGGTCGCGGATCGTTCGGCCGGACTTTCCGCCGAAGTCGTCGATGCAGTCATAGGCGGAAACAGCGATCGAGCGCTTGGCGCTGGGCAGCACCGAGATGAATTCAAATCCCGACTGGGACTTCAGATGAATTTTGGATTCCAGCTTGGTATGAACGGTGGTCGGGCAATTGGTTTTGTTTTCGAATCCGATCGTGCCCTTGACATGACCGTCGAGGCAAAGCGTGATCTTCTTGAGTTCGCCGAGACTACTATCAAACTGGGGAAGGGAGGCGACGTGCTGCCAATTGGTCTTCTTGAAATCAACTTCGGCCGAGTAGGTCTGAGTCTTGGTGCCGGTGTTGGCGGAGGCAATCAGAGTGAGTCCGACAAGGGCGATCGAAAAGGTTACTTTGGTTTGCATCTTAGGCTGTTCTCCTCATCACCGGGTCGTCCGGATCTGCTTCGAGGATCCTAAAATGCAAAAGCCGGGCCAAATCGGCCCGGCTTAGGAGAGAACGAGTATTTCTCTGAGCCTATGCGGCTTTCTGGGTTGAACTGAACTGGAGTGCGATTGGGTGATGTGGATCGACCGCTAGGGCTTCGGCGAAGCTCTCTTGAGCTCCAGTCGAGTCGCCGACCTGCTGAAGGGCCTTGCCCAGCATCGCCAGCGCATCGGCGTACCGTGGATTGATCGAGAGGGCCACGCGATACTGCTCGATCGCCTCATTGAGTTTTCCGAGTTCGAGGAGCGCGGTTCCAAATCGACATCGGATGTCGGCATACTTCGGCCCAAAGCTGATCGCCCGTTCGTATTCTTGGGCCGCTTCCTCCCAATACCCTTCGATGGCGAAGTCGTCGCCTTGTCGCAGATGGGTGTTGGCGTCCTGGGCATCTCGGTTTTCCAGCGCCCGGAAGTTCGCTGCCGCACGAGCGAAAGCCCCTTCATGGTGACACTGGAGAGCGAAGAGGTACCGCTCGTTGTTTAGCCCCTGGTCGAGAGCGACCGCCTCGTGAATGCGGGCTAGTCCGGCATCGGGTTGTCCATCTTCATAGAGTGCGATGCCTTCAAACAGAATGGCTCGGGCATATCGGGGGTTGATCGCAAGAGCATTCTGGAGGGCTTCTCTCTGCTTTGCGAGATTTCCGAGAGCGCGGAAGCAGATTGCTTGGTTGAAGTAGAGGTCGGGGAAATTTGGGTGGAGGTCCAGGGCTCGGTCAAGGCAGACGACGGCCTTTTCATAGGCCTCCTTCTTCATCCATTCGAGGGCCAGATGGGTGTAGCTTTCGGCGATGTAGAACCGGACGAGCTTGTTTAGTCCCGGATCCCGCGATTGGCCAAGACAAGCCTGGAGGTCGGTAATGGCCTCTTCGTATTGTCCTGAGTCGTAGGCGCGCATACCCCGTTGGTACTGCTCGTCGTGCTGATCCCCAAACCACTTCTTGAGAAATGACATATTCGTTGCGATATCCCCTGTCTGGGATCATCGGGACAAATGTGGGGAACTGAAGGTCGGAATACTCTCATTTTCGAGAGCTTAGAGTGGGGCCATCCTAGCCCTCTTGGACCACCCAATCCTTGGACAGCCATACAGACGTTGGAGTCCGACTAAATGATTTCCCGTTGCACGAACTCTTCACCCGCTCTCTGGCCAATTGGGCGGACGGCGGCGACGCGTTCGGGTTCGATGTCCAGTAACTTGAGCCAATCGTCGAGAGTGTCAGTCTTGGGGAAGATCTCGTTCTCCTTGAACTCGGCGTCGATCGCCCCAGTCAGGTCTTCGATCCGGATTCCATGGGCGACCTCGGGCTCTTCGATCGCGCGGCGGATGGCGGTGTCCTTCGCCCGATCGACGATGGATTTGAGCAGGGCTCCGCTCAGGAGGTCTTTGTAGCCCAGCGTTTCTGAGCTTCCGTTCTTGAGCAGGACTTTCAGGAATTCGGTTTCGGGGGCGGTCCGCCAGATGTGTGCCATGCTCGCCTCGATCAGCGCCTTCCTGGCGCAAGACATCTCTCCATCATGTTCGGCCACGATTTGGGGATCGGTGGGCAGCCGGTCGTGCAAATAGATCCCGAGGATAGTCCGGCTGGACTCTCGATCCGGTCGCCGAATTTTCACCTTTCGATCGATCCTTTCGGGGCGAAGAATCGCCGGATCGATGTAGTCCGGTCGGTTGGTGGTGAGGATCAGGATCACGTTCTCCAGCGACACCAGACCATCTAGCTCAGCGCAGAACTGGGGCACCACGGTGTTGCTGATATTCAGCCAACGCCCACTGGAGCGGGTTCTGAGGACGCTTTCAGCCTCATCCATGAAGATCACGACAAGGCGACCTTCCTTGGCCCGTTCGCGAGCAGTGGCAAAGATCTCGCGGACCATGCGCTCGGTCTCCCCCAGCCACATGTTCAGGATCTTGGGGCCGCTGATGTGCATGAAGTACTCCTTGACCTCATGCCCCACGCGTTCGGAGTACTCCTTGGCGAGGTTGTAGGCAATCGCCTTGCCAAGAAGGGTCTTTCCGCATCCCGGAGGGCCATAGAGCAAGATCCCCTTGACCGGCTTCTTGTCAAATCGGCTGAAAAGCTCGGGGTGGAGAAGGGGTAGTTCGATGGACTCACGGATGACCTGAATCGCTTCCTCTTGCCCACCGACGGCCGCCCATGGAACCTCAGGAACTTCCTCGACAAAGTAGTCTTGAACCTCGCGCTTGCCAAAGTGCTCAAGGGCGATCCGCCCACTAGAGTCAAGCCGGACTTCATCACCGGCCTTGATCGGGGCGTCGACCAGTTCATGGCTTCGGAGGATAAGGCGTCCTTGCGAACCCTGGGCGTCGGTCGAGATGCGCAGGCGTCCATCGTCCTGAACTTCTCGAACGGCGACGATGGAGCCCCCCACGCTGGTCGGCAGCACACCGATCACGGCATAGGCTTCGTTGAGAGCGACTCGCGTACCGGCGGTGAGTTCACTGCGCTCGACCTTCGGGTCGCAGAGAACGACATACTCGGTATCGCCCAAAAGGATGAGCAGGCGCTCATCTTCTAGATGACCGACCACCGTTCCAATCCGGTTGGCCGGCGAAGTGAGCTTGTGATAGGCCTCTTCGTATTCGGCGAGCAACGCATCTCGCTCGCGATCCCGCCTTTCGATGCTTTCTGCCTCGCTCTTGATGGCGGCGAGGTAGGCCCGGAGTTTCGGGTCGTCGGGGGCTAGATCTCGGGCGCGCTCAATCAGGTCGGTTAGGGACGCGTCCGGCGAGTTGCTCATATTCTCTACTACGCGGATGTCCCGCGACAGATTGACCCTTGGCCAAGGAATGCAAGAAGGGGCGGACCTAGTTGTGGCACTTTTGGCATTCGCCGGTGATCTCGATCTTGATCTGGTCGGGATTGAAGCCGAGCGTCTGAAGTTGGGCGCGGGTCGCCTCTAGGGCTTGCCCGGGCGCATCGAGCTCTTGCACCGATCCGCACTTGGTGCAGATAAGGTGCTCGGTGTTGTTGCCGTGGCTTTCGAGATCGCAGGCGGTGTAGGCATCGACTACCCCAATGTGATGGACCAAGTGAAGTTCCATCAGGGTGGAGAGAATGCGGTAGACGGTGACGAGATCGACCTGATCGCCATCGGCGAGAATCTGGTCATGGATCTGGTTTGCGGTGAGTGCGGTGGACGACTGGGAGAGCTTCCGAATCACGTGCAGACGCGGCGAAGTGATGCGTAGCCCCCCTTCTCGCAAGGCTTGAACGGCCCTGGTTTCGAAGGCGTCGGGGGTGAAAACTCCGCCCGCAGATGGGTTCATAGCCCTATTGTCCCCATTTCTGGGCCCAAGTTGCGCCAAATTCATCGCTTTTTTCGTCCTTTGGCTTGAACCAACCGTCACGGCCAAGTCAAACTTACAGTGCTTGGTCCGGCGAACTCGCCCGAACCTGACATCAGGGTAAGGTGCAAGGTAGTCTGACGGGAACTCGGCTTCGGCCAGAGATCAGGAGGGAAAATGGAATTCTACGATTTGAAATCGCGATCCAAAGTTGACATCGGTGACGGCGACATGACCAAAAAGAAAATGGTCCGCAAGACGAAGACGGGCGAACAAGTTCGTTACGCACTGATGGGCAATTACCAAGGCCGCGTGCTTTACAAGTTCGTCAACGAGAAGACTTACAACGACACCAACGTCAAAGAAGTCAGCTGAGTCGGGGCTCGAACGAGCCCAAAGTGGAGCGCTCTGATGGATTTCAGAGCGCTCCTTTTTCTGGGTTCCCCTTAGCCCTCGGAGCTTTCGTACTTATCCTTGAGCGAATTGACCACGGCAGGGTCGGCGAGGGTTGTCGTATCCCCGAGGGCGCGGCCCTCGGCCACATCGCGGAGGAGGCGACGCATGATCTTGCCCGAACGAGTCTTGGGCAAGTCGGCGGTGATAATGATGTCATCGGGCCGGGCGATGGCCCCAATCTTGGCGCTGACGTGGGCCTTGAGCTCGTCGACGAGGGCTCCTGGCTCGACGCCTCGGGATTCCAGATACCCCCCTCGGATGATGACGAAGGCCGAGATCGCTTGCCCCTTCAGTTCATGGGTCTTGCCGATCACAGCCGCTTCGGCCACGCCCGGGTGATCGACCAGCGCGCTCTCGACCTCCATTGTCGAGATATTGTGGCCAGCCACGAGCATGATGTCATCCACCCGGCCGAGGAGCCAGAAATAGCCGTCCTGATCAACCTTCGTCCCGTCTCCTGCGAAGTAGTAGCCGGGGAAACGCGCCCAATAGGTCTGCTCATATCGGGCCGGGTCGCCCCAGATGCCCCGGAGCATCGAGGGCCACGGCTCCTTGAGAGCCAGCAAGCCTCCCCGCGCCTCGCCTTGGCTGGGAGCCTCACTCCCGGTCGCGCAGGCATAGTATCCGAGTCCCCCGTGGACCGGGGTGATCTCTTCGCCCTGCTCATCCAGGACGATCGCGCGAATCCCAGGGAAGGGTTGGGTGGCACTCCCTGGCTTGGTTGAGGTGATCCCGGGCAAGGGGGTGATCATGATCGCCCCGGTCTCGGTTTGCCACCAGGTATCGACGANNGATGTGCTCGTGGTACCACATCCAGGCCTCAGGGTTAATCGGTTCACCTACTGACCCAAGGAGCCTCAGCGAGGTGAGATCGCATCGCTCCGGATATTCGGTTCCCCACTTCATGAAGGCGCGAATCGCGGTCGGCGCGGTGTAGAGGATCGTGACCTTGTGCTGCTCGACGATCCGCCAGAAGCGGTCCTTGTCGGGGGCGTCGGGGGCTCCTTCATACATGAGCACGGTCGCGGCGTTGGCCATTGGACCATAGACCACGTAGCTGTGGCCCGTGACCCATCCACAGTCGGCGGTACACCAATAGACGTCGTCTGGCTTCAGATCGAAGACGAGCTTGGCCGTCGCCATCGTGCCGGTGAGGTATCCGCCGGTCGTGTGCATGATGCCCTTGGGCTTTCCGGTGGATCCGCTAGTGTAGAGGATGAAAAGGAGTTGCTCGCTATCGACAGGAACGCAAGGGCAATCGTTTGACTGACGCGGCACGACGTCGTGCCACCAGTGATCCCGGCCCTCGACCCATGCGCCTTGATCGTATTCGGGGGTGGCCATGCCGTTGGTGAGGGTCCCAGGATCGCCCGTCCGCCTCAGAACCAGTACCTTCTCAATGGTCGGAGTCCCCATCGCGAGGGCATCATCGACCGTCTTCTTCAGCTTGACAATCCCTCCCCGCCGCCACCCTCCATCGGCAGTGATGACCATCTTGGCCCCGGCGTCGTTGATCCGCTCGTGGAGCGAATCCGCGGCAAAGCCACCGAACACCACCGAGTGAGCGGCGCCAATGCGGGCACACGCCAGCATCGCGATGGCCAACTCGGGGGTCATGGGCATATAGAGACAGACCCGGTCTCCGGTGGTGATTCCGAGCTCCAATAGCGCATTCGCCAGCCGCGAGACCTCGTCCTTGAGCTCTGAATACGTCAAGGTTCGCAGATCGCCCGGCTCCCCTTCCCAAACGATCGCCGGTTTATCACTTAGGCCCGCGCTCACATGCCTGTCGACGCAGTTGTAGCAGGCATTGATCTTTCCATTCAGGAACCACTGGGCAAACGGTCGCTCCCAACGACAGACTTCAGTCCAGGGTTCAAACCAATCGAGTTTTTCGGCCCAGCTGACCCAAAAAGCTTGTGGATCCGCGAGGGCTTCGGCATAGATGGCCGGGTCGGAGGCGTTGGCTTGGGCTCGAAAAGCCTCGGAAGGGGCAAAAACTCGGTCTTCTTGAAGCAGGGTTTTGATCGTTTCGGACACGGATACTTCACCTCGCCGTGATGCAGCGTGCTAGGATTCTAGCCTAGGGAGCCGCGATGCTAGTTTTGGACGTTGAGTTTGAGGCGTTTTTTGAAGAAGCCAAGCTGAGGATGCCGGGTGAACGGATCTATCTTGCTCGCCGGTCGGGGCGGACATGGCTTACGGCGGCGAGTGGGCCGGCCGGAGTCTTGCTCCGTGCGTCAACCGACCGCTCGCTAGCCCAAGTGGAGGAATCTGTCCGGGTTCGCAACGTTGACTTTGCTATCGGCCAGTGGAGTGCGGACGGCCAACTGGAAGAGTTCCGCAGCTTCGATGCCGTGATCGCCGGAGTGGCCTATCGCAGCGAAGAGTCTAAGCCCGGCTTGTGGCTGGATGCGTTTCCCGATGAACCTTCAGTGCAGGAAGTTCTGACCAGTTTCTACAACGAGTTGACACAGAGCGGAGACGCGGGGGACATTAGCTTCGAGGACTTTTTGCGCCTGGCAAGCCCCAATGTTGTGATCCTGCGCGGCGAGGAGATCCGCTACCACCTCGGGATGAAAGACGGTTCGGCTGGATGACGGTCGAGCGTCAAGGCGAAAACGTCTGCATTCTGCGCGACCTTTCGGCCGATCCGGTCCTGGTCGCGGCTTGGATCGAGTCGGAAGAGATTGCCGGAGTCGTGGAGGCCTATCCGGCGGTGGAGACAGTCGGTGTGTGGATCGAAAGCGAGTCGGCGTTCAACCGTTTGGTGGAACGCGTCGCTGCCTTCCGATTGGGGGAATCAAGCAGGGAGGCCCGGACCCACTCAATACCGGTTTGCCTCGATCTTGGCCCGGACCTTGAGCGGGTGCTGGTGGAGCTGGCACTTTCTCGTGAAGCCCTGGCCGAAGCGCTCGCAGTCCCGGTTCGGTGTCAAATGCTGGGCTTTTCACCGGGCTTTCCTTACCTTGGCCCGATCCCAGAGCCTCTGCGGGGACTAATGCGACTCAAGACGCCGAGGGTTCGCGTGGAACCGGGGTCGGTGGGACTGGTCGGGGATCAAGCCTGCATCTATCCCTCTGCAACGCCCGGGGGTTGGAACTTGATCGGCCGAACTCCTCTGGTGATCGCAAACCCCAGCGAGGACCGGTTTCCCATCCATCCCGGCGATTGGATCGCCTTCCGGATCATCAGCGAAGAGGTGTTTCACCAAATGGTGGGGGAGCCTCTGTGAGCAATGTCACGCTCATCGGGGCCGACATGGCGGAGGGAAATCCGCTGGAATCGGAGATCTGGGACGGGATTGACCTCCCGATCCTAGCAGCGGGTGGTCATGCGGGAAGCAAAGAACTCTTCCACCAAATGGTGGACATGGCCAAGCGGGAGGGCAAGCCCTTTGCGATCCACCCAGGGTATCCCGACCGTGAGAACTTTGGCCGACTTCCCATGGATTGGTGCGACGCAGACACCGGTCGCGTGATGCAGTCTCTAGACGACCAGATCACGATGGGCGCGGAAGCGGGAGCCGTGGCCCTCAAACCCCATGGTGCCTACTACCACCAAACCATGGAGGAAGGAGCGGCGGCTAACCATTTGGTTAGCGCGCTTGCAGTGACGAGCCTGGCTTTTATTGGCTACCCAGGTTCGGCTCATGAAAAGATCGCCGATAGGGCTGGAGTCGAGTTCTGGCCCGAGGGATTCTTGGACCGGAGGATCGGCCCCGACGGGAGGCTCTTGCCCAGGAGTCACCCCGACGCATTGGTCACGGATCCCGAGGAGGCCTGGGACCTCTACACCGCACTCTCCCCCCGGTGTCGCGTCCTATGTGTGCACTCCGACACGCCACGAGTGAACCAATTGGTGAATCTGATCCGGGAGCGACGGCGGTGATTTCGGTTACCCGAACCATCGGACTGATGACACTCCAAGGACTCCCCCGGCCAGGCCGACTCAAGTTCGGGGTCCCCGTTGGGGGCGCGGCTGATCTTGAGTCCTTTGTCCTAGGCCAGCAAATTCTCGGGAACCCGACGGAAGTGAGAGCAATCGAACTCGCCATGGGAGGCCTGGTCCTCCGATCTGAATCTCCTATCCTTGTTGCAATCACGGGTTCAGTCGGAGCCACTCGAGTCGACGGCACCTCGCCAGTCGGGACCAGCCCCCATTGGCTGCAGCCCGGCCAGAGCCTGGAGGTCTCTCCCTCCGGGCAGGGCGTCTATGCCTATCTCTCGGTGCGCGGCGGTTGGGAGGGAGATCTTGTCGAGGGGCTCCGGGTCGGTCATCGAATTTCAGGGGAACCGATTTCGCTGGTTGTTCGTGAAAGAGGAGAGCAACTGCTGCCGTTCTGGCCCGGCCCTCAAGCGCCCCCAGGCGACATCGAGAAGCTCAGTTCGGAAACCTTTATCGTGACTCCATCCATCGACCGGCGGGGTATCCGCCTCACGGGATGTTCGCTCACCGGCGGAGAAATCCGCTCGGAGCCCACCACTCCCGGAGCGATCCAGATTCCGCCTAGCGGGGATCCGATCGTGATCGGAGTGGATGGACCCACGCTTGGGGGTTACCGCAAGGTGGCCGTCCTCACCCGGGGGTCACTCGACGACCTCTACCAACGGATGCCGGGGACAAAAGTCCGATTTGTGAAAGCATGTTCGATCTAGGCCTTGACTTTGCAGAGTTGGTATCGACTAGAGTGTTGAGACGTTTTAGAATTTCTTGAGTGAGAACGAACGGTGGTGATTCAGCAAGCCAAAGTCGAGCTATTTGGAGGACTCACGGTCCATGTCGGCGGGCGGGCGATCAACCGCTTCCAGACCCAAAAGACCGGACTCTTGCTCGCCTATCTGGCCCTGCATCCGGGGAAGCAATTCGGGCGGGAAAGCGTGGCCGAGTTACTCTGGCCAGGCGGTGAGCGAACCGCGATCCGCAACCGGCTGAACCAGGCCATTAGCTCGCTTCGCCGTCAGCTCCACCCGCCCGGATCACCGGCCCATTCGATCCTGGTGGCAGACCACNNGAGACCACCAGTCGGTCGCGATCCACGGCGAGAACACTAGTTCGGATGTGGCCGAATTCGAATCCGCGATCAAGGCGTCGGAAGCCACGACCGAAGCGGGCGATTCCGCCGGAGCCCTCTTGGCCCTCGAGCAAGCGACCGCGCTCTACCGAGGAGACTTCCTCGATGGCTATGACGACCCCTGGGCAAACATCCTGCGAGTGCAATACCGCGACCAAGTCATGGGGGCTCTCAGCAGTCTGATTCGGCTTTTGGCCATCGCCGGTCGACACGATGAGAGCATCGCCTACGCCAATCGACGCCTCTTGATGGAGCCCGCGGTGGAACGGAATCATCGCACGCTCATCCGCCTTTATCTCCGCGCGGGTCGACCCGGCAGTGCCCGGGCGCAATACGACGAGATGGCCAGAGCGCTGGAAAAATCGGGCCGGGTCCCCAGCGAAAAGGCGCGAGAGCTCCTTCAGCAGATCGAGTCTCACGGCACCGCAAGCCGATCACCCGAATTCGCTCCGGCATCGAGCCCTCTTCGGCCGACCGAAAATCCACCGACTTCCGGCCGCCCGCTCCTCACTTCCGAATGGCCGGAGCCCCCAGGCTATCTGGGCGACTGCATCGGCCGGGAGTCGGAGCTAGAATCGATCGAGCATCAGCTAGGGGAGGGCCATCGCCGGTGGGTCACGATCGTGGGATTTACGGGACTGGGAAAGACCCGGCTGGCCATTGAATTTGCCCGGACGGCAGTCCCCAGCATCTTCCCCAAGGTGGCGTTCTTCAGCTCGCCGCCCGAGGGCCTTCGGGACTCCATCCTCACAGAGCTTGCCCATGCCCTGCTGAATCACCACCACCCTAATGAAAAGCGCCCAGAGCAATTGATCCTAGCGCTGAACCAGGCCGGACCGATGCTCCTCGTCATCGATAACCTGATGGACTTGGCTTCCGATCAGCTTCTTTATTTGAGGAGGATGCTTAACGACGTGCCTACCCTCTCGGTGCTGGCGACGGCCCCGCAACCGCTAGGGCTAGAGGGTGAATCCGTTTTGGCTCTTGCTCCGCTGGGGATCCCAGAAACTCCTTCCGAGCCGCTCAGTCTTGCCGAACTTGCCAAGGTTCCTAGCGTCGCCCTCTTTGTGGACCGGGCCCAGAGCGTCAAGCAGGACTTTCAGTTAACCGAGAAGACGGCCCCGGCGATCTTGGAGGTTGTCCGGCAACTAGAGGGACTGCCACTGGCGCTTGAACTCGCGGCCAGTTGGGCACGGATGATCACTCCCTCGCAAATGGCCGAACAAATCCGGAGCGACCTGCACTCGCTAACGAGTCGCCGGAAGGACGTGGAAGATCGCCATACGAGCCTTCACGCAGCGCTCAACCGAACCTGGAAGGACCTCAGTCCTGAGTTGCAGGATGCCTGTGCCCTCTTGGCCTACCTGCCCGGTTCTTGGACGATCGACACCGCCCGGGCCATCCTAGAGAACTCCAATGCCCACCAGATCGTCGCGGATCTTGTCGAGCGAGCCATCGTGCGATCCGTACCGGGCACCGAACCCACAGAGTTCGAAATGCTGGCCCTCTTCCGAACGTTTGCCAACGAGCAGGCCAGCCTAGAAATCTGCGAAAAGAGGGTCCTGCGACACGGTCGCTATTGGGTGGACCGACTAAAGAGCCTCGAAGAACTGAGCTACGGCCGCGCCATCGCGGCCGCAGGGAAAGACATCGTCCACTACCGACTCGCTGCCGACACGGTGCTCCGACACTTTTCCCTTGACCAGGCCATCCGGTATGACAGCCTGGCGCCCTACTTCAGGGAGTCTGGCGCGGCGGTGGAGGGGAGTTGCATCCTGGGCCAGCTTGCCGAGCGAGCCCAAAACGAGCCGATCGACCCCGCGCGACTGGGAGTTTTTCTGTGTCGGTATGCCATGACCCTCTGGCGAGCCGCGAAGTATGACCCGATCCCGGACCTTGTCGAACGGGCCGAATCCCTCTTCCGCGCGAGTGGGACGGACCATCCGGCCATGATGCTGGGCTACATCACAGCCGCGATCAACCTTCACCGGCAAGCCAAGTTCGCGGAAGCCGTCGAGATCTACATGACGGGGCAGGCACTGGCGGAGAAACTGGGAGATCCTGAAGATTCAGCGATGCTCTATTCGACCATGGGCAACTCACTCTTGGAGGCTGGCGACCACGAGGGAGCAGAATTGGCCTACCGAAAGGGCTACCGGATCGGACGGGAAACCGGCGACGAAGCCAGCGCGGCAGTCGCCCTCCAGAACCTCGGGCATCTCTACTTTCTGCAGAAAAAACTGCCGTTGGCCAGAGAAACGGTTACCGAAGCCTTTCATGCCGCGAGCAAGAATGGGCGTCCCCAGTCTTCCTACATCGCCTGCTTGACCCTCGCCGAAATCAGCAACGCGGCCGGATCTTTTCCGGAATCCGCCGAATGGCTCCAGAAAGCCTACGCCCGGCGGAGCGCTCAGTGGCCCTCGGCGGCCTGGATGTTGCCCACTTTGCTCGACTTAGCCATGGGCTTGGGAGAGATGGAGCTGGCGGCCCAGCTCGCGGGAGCGATTGACCACTTCAACCAATCCACACCCAACCAATTGGTGGGCGCCGCCCGTGCGAAGTTTGAGGCGATCCACGCCAACCTCCGAGAACAACTCGATCCAGTTGAATTCGAATTGGCCTTCGAGCGCGGGCACCGGATGGGAGAGGAGGAGCTTGAGATCGTACTCGACGAGCTCGAAGCAAGGACTCGTTAAGCCTCTCTACCGCCCGGCCCAACACAATAATTTTGCGCATGAGGAGGCAACTCTTCCCGCTTTGAATCCTGCTAAAATAGTATAGATTGCGGCGCGGGTCTCGAATGAACTCGCATCCGATAGCGTAGTACGAGACGCAAACCTGGAAGGACCAACGCGAATGCTGAGAATTGATCAACTGAAGGCAGATGTCGAAAACAAACAAATTTTGAAGGGCCTGAGCCTCGAGGTAAAGCCTGGAGAAGTTCACGCCATCATGGGCCCGAACGGCTCGGGCAAGAGCACTCTGGCCTCCATCCTCGCCGGACGCGACGCCTATGAAATCACCGGCGGTTCGGTGGACTTCGACGGTCAAGACCTGCTCGAAATGGCTCCCGACGAGCGAGCCCACGCCGGTCTGTTCCTCGCCTTTCAGTATCCGGTCGAAATTCCCGGCGTCAGCAACGCCTACTTCCTCCGCCAAGCGCTGAACTCGGTGCGCAAGGCCCGAGGAGAAGCCGAACTCGATTCGCTTCAGTTCATGAACTTCATCAAGGAGAAGATCAAGATGCTGGAGCTGGATCAGACGATGCTTCAGCGAAGCGTCAACGAGGGCTTCTCGGGTGGGGAAAAGAAGCGAAACGAAATCTTCCAGATGGCCGTCCTGGAGCCTAAGCTCTGCATCCTCGACGAAACCGACTCGGGGCTGGACATCGACGCACTCAAGACCGTCGCCGACGGAGTCAATGCCCTTCGGTCGCCAGAGCGAAGCTTCGTGGTCATCACCCACTATCAGCGCCTCTTGAATTACATCGTGCCCGACTTCGTGCACATCCTGATGGAAGGCCGGATCGTCCGATCGGGCGGTCGGGAATTGGCCCTGGAACTGGAAGAGAAGGGATACGGCTGGATCGAAGAGGAACTCG
Organism: Chthonomonas sp. UBA2391; assembly: GCA_002343825.1. Lineage (GTDB taxonomy): Bacteria > Armatimonadota > Fimbriimonadia > Fimbriimonadales > Fimbriimonadaceae > UBA2391. Next base: position 42,978 of record DDSL01000128.1, on the reverse strand, counting down.
CGACCGGTGGCCGAGCCTAAGGACCCGAAGGATATGGCAACCAGTCTCAAGAGCAATTCCGCTCCGCTCGCTGGGTTGGAGTTTGATCCCTCGGCTTGTGGTGTTCTGACCGCGGTTCGAGCCGAGGCCTACCAGGCCTTCTTGGACCGGGGAGTCCCCACCACCAAGGATGAGGAGTACAAGTACACCCCCGTTACGGATCTTGCCGATCGCTACTTCGTTCAAGGCGGCCCGGTTCCGGTTCCCGAATCGGCCATCACCGAATGGATTTATGGCGATCTCGACCAAATTCGGATCGTCTTCGTCAATGGTCACTTCTCCGAAGAACTGACGACCTCCCTGCGTGGAGTCGAAGGACTCGAAATCCGAACGCTGAGCTGCGCTCTCGGAGGACGACAAGAGATCATCGAAGACCTGTTTGGCAAGCTCGTGAAGCCGCAACAGTTCCCCTTTGCGGGGCTCAATACGGGCACCTTCAAGGAAGGGACCTATATTCGGATCTCGGCCAACACCAAGATCGAGAAGCCGATCCACATTTTGAACATCGCAACGGCCGATGCCAATGGGGCAACCCAATACGTGGCTCCGCGCACTCTGGTTGTGGTGGAAGGCGGTGCAGATGCCACCCTCATCGAGACCTTTGCGACCTATGGCGACGGCCCGTCGTTCACCAACGCAGTCACCGAAATTCACATCGAGCCCAACGGACATCTCCAACTGGTCAAGGTGCAACAAGAAGGTCTCAAGTCGCATCACATCGCCAACACCGAGGTGCACCAAGCCCCGGATTCGGCCTTCAACCATTACAGCGTCACCTTCGGCGGAAAGCTGACGCGGAACGACCTGAACGTCTTCCTCGATGGTCAGAACATCCATACCCGCATGGACGGCATCGTGGTGATCGACGGCGAACAACTCGCCGACAACCACACTCGGCTTGACCACGCCTACGCCAACTGCAACAGCTTCGAGGTGTATAAGCACGTCCTCGGCGGGGAGTCGACCGGCGTCTTCAACGGAAAAATCTTCGTCCACCAAGACGCCCAAAAGACCGACGCCAAGCAAACCAACAACACGATCCTGCTCTCGGGCAAGGCGACGATGAACTCGAAGCCTCAGCTTGAGATTTTTGCCGACGACGTGAAATGCACTCACGGAGCCACCGTGGGCTACCTCGACCGCGATCCAGTGTTCTATATGCAGGCTCGCGGGATCCCGAAGGCCCAAGCCGAGGCCCTGATGGTCTACGCGTTTGCGGCCGAGGTTCTTGAGAAGATCACAGTTCCCGGGCTCGTGGAGTCCTTGGAGGCCATGCTGTTCGCGAAGCTGAACGTTCAGTAAGCGTGGACCCAGCTCCCTGATCCCTCTTGTGGGGTCGGGGAGCTTTTGCTTTTGATGGGTCCGCCTGCAGGGGCCAAATCCGACCGATCCGGTAACCTGCGGACTCTTATGGATCCCAAGCGGCTGATCCTGGTGGATGGCTACAGCCTTCTTTACCGAGCCTTTTACAGCACCCGAATGCTGAGCACGACCGACGGGCGCCCGACGAATGCGCTCTATGGCTTTGCCTCGATGCTGTTCACGTTGATGGAGCAGCAGAAGCCCTCGGCGGTCCTGGTGGCCCTCGATGCCCCGGGCAAGACCTTTCGCCACGCCGAATATGCCGAATACAAGGGCACCCGTCGAGAGATGCCGCCGGAGATGCTGGCCCAGATGCCCGTCGCCCGCGAGATGATCGCCGCGCTTGGAATTCCCCAGATCGAACTGGTCGGTTATGAGGCCGACGACATCATCGGAACTCTCAGCCGGCTTGGGGAAGAGAATGGCTATCACACCACGATCGTCACCGGAGACCTGGATTCGCTGCAACTCGTGGACCATTGCGTCACGGTCGTCACCCCAAAGGTTGGGGTCACCGAAGTTGCCACCTATGATGTCGAAGCGGTTCATGCCCGGTATGGGTTTGGCCCGGAGCACGTGACCGATTACAAGGCCCTCGCCGGCGACAGCAGCGACAACATCAAGGGCGTCCCCGGAGTCGGCGAGAAGACGGCAACGGGATTGATCCAGCGCTTCGGCGCGGTCGAAAACATGATCGCCCAAGTCGACGAAATCGAGGAAAAAATCCGGAAGAAGTTGGTTCCGGTTCTTGAGGAGATCCCGAAGATGAAGTGGCTCGCCACCATTGATCGCGCGGCCCCCATTGAGTGGGACTTCAAGCCCTACCATCTGGATAGTGAGGGGTATGAGAAGGCCCGCCAGATGCTCGAGTCGCTGGAGTTTCGAGCTCTCATCAAGCGGCTCCCAATCGTCTTGGGCCCCTACACCGAAGGGATGGAAACGACCGCCCCCGTCGCCGTTCTAACCGAACGGTTGACCTTCCAACCATCTGGTGAAATCAAGAGCCCGGCAGACTTCCACCAAATGGTTGGTGACGGTCCCTATGCCGCCCTGCTCCACACTCCGAGCCAGATCAGCTTCTTCGACGACGATCCGGTGGAAGAGGCGCTGATCGCAGTGGGCGACAAAGTTTGGAAGGCCCCGCTCGAGGTGTTCCTTTCCGTCTTCGGTTCCGACCCTTCGCGAGCGATCCTGGCCGATAGCAAGCCGATCTTCCGCCGGATCGCCCCGACTCAGACCCCGGCCCGGTTCGACGCGATGTTGGCGGGATACGTCCTTCAATCCAACCGGAGCAACTACGCACTCCCCGACCTGGTTCAGGGCTATCTCGAGGTGGCCCATCCCCAAAGTAGCGAAGAACAAGTCGTCGGCCTATTCCGATTGGAATCGGCGATGCGAGAGCGACTCGCGAAGGAGGGTCAAGACAAAGTCCTGGATGAGATCGAACAGCCTCTTGTGCCGATCTTAGCCGAGATGGAGGGGCTGGGAATCCGGGTGAGTAGCGACGTGCTTGGCGACTTTAGTAAGTCCCTCGATGTCCAGATCCAGGAATCCGCAAAGCTGATCTATGCCTATGCCGGTGAAAGCTTCACCATCGGGAGCCCGAAGCAACTCGGCGAGATCCTCTTTGAGAAGCTGGGAATCCCGGGCACGAAAAAGACCAAGACGGGTTATGCCACCGGGGCAGAGATCCTGCAGGAACTTGCCCCAACCCATCCCATCGCGGCCGAAGTACTGACCTGGCGCGAATTGACAAAGCTCAAGAGCACCTACAGCGATGCCCTTCCCAGGATGATCGCCGAAGATGGCCGGATCCACACGAGCTTCAACCAAGCGGTCGCCGCGACGGGGCGGCTCAGTAGCAACGAGCCGAACCTTCAGAACATTCCGATCCGGACGGAACTCGGGCGGCAGATTCGGAAGGCGTTCTTGGCTGAAGATGGCTACGTCCTGGGTTCCTTCGACTACAGCCAGATTGAACTCCGGCTACTGGCTCACCTCAGCCACGACCCGAACCTCGTCGAGGCGTTCCAGAAGCGGATCGACGTCCACACCGTGACGGCCGCGCTGATGTTCCACAAGGAAGCCGACCAAGTCACCAAGAAAGATCGGCGGTTGGCCAAGCTGCTGAACTACGCCGTGCTATACGGAGTGACCGATTACGGACTGGCGGCCCAACTTGGGGCTGGCTTTAGTCTGGCCGAAGCCAAGGAGTTGATCAAGCAGTACGACGTCCGATTCCCTACCGTGAAGGCGTTCACGCAATCGGTGGTCGAAGAAGCTCGAAGCAAGGGGTTCACGACGACCCTCAAGGGCCGCCGGCGATACTTCCCCGATATTCACGCCGCCAACCGAAACGAGAGGATGTACGCCGAGCGACAGGCGATGAACGCCCCGATCCAAGGCGCCGCCGCGGACATGATCAAGATCGCCATGATCGAGGTCCGGCGCACGCTTGGCGCTGGGCCTACCCGAATGTTGCTCCAGGTCCACGACGAATTGGTCTTTGAGCATCCGGTGGGGGTTGGGGCGGAGACCCTAGAGCCGATCCGCGCGCAGATGGAGGCGGCCCTGCCGTTGGACGTCCCGGTTGAGGTCGATGCCAAGGTCGGCCCGAACTGGAACGAGATGGCCGTGGTTTAGACATCGGCTTCGCCGCCGCTTCGGCCCATGGCCACTCCCTCGTTCCTCGAAGCGGCGGATCGGGCTGGGCGGCGAGCGCACTCGGACCGCATCTCCCGGAACCCAAGCCCGGCGCGGTGAATCCGCCCCCACTAGCCATCTGTGGCCGGTTCGGGTATCTTCTATTCAGCTTTGCCGGATCGTCTAATGGCAGGACAGCGGTTTTTGGTGCCGCACGTCTAGGTTCGAATCCTAGTCCGGCAGCTTTTCCTGACCCTCGGCCCGATGCTCAGAAGAGCCCCTGCAGCCTTCCCGTCGAGTCGCCGAGCTTCTCCACATTGACCCCAACCCGGTCGAGCATCGAAAGGTACATGTTCGTCATCGGCACGGTTTGGTCGTACCGGATGTGGCGACCGGTCTTGATCGCTCCGCCGCCCCGACCGGCGAAGAGCACGGGCAGGTTGTCGTGATTGTGTCGGTCGCCGTCGCTGATGCCGCCGCCATAGACAATCATCGAGTTATCGAGGAGCGTGCCTCCGTTCTCTTCGATCTTGGACATGCGGTCGAGGATATAGGCCAGCTGTTCGGCATAGAACAGGTCGATTTGCCGCTTCTTTTCGAGCTTCACGCCGTCGAGCCCGTGGTGGCTGACGTCGTGATGGCCTTCGTTGACCCCGATCTGGACAAAAGCCCGATTGCTTCCTTCGTTGGCAAACATAAACGTGCAGACCCGGGTCAGATCCGCCTGGAACGCAAGGATCATCATGTCGCCCATGAGCCGGATGTGTTCCCGATAGTCTTGGGGGATGCCCTGCGGCTTGGTTCCTCGGCTAGCAAAGACCGAACCTTCCTTCTTTTCGAGCTGGTGGAGCCGGACCTCGATCTCGCGGACGGATTGGAGATACTCCTCCAACTTCAGCTTGTCGCGCTGTCCGAGTTCCTTCTGCAGCGCCCCGGCTTCCTCTAAGACGAAGTCGAGCACGCTCAGCTTGGTCTGCTGACGCTTCGCTCGGTTTTCGGCGGTTTCCCCCGGATCGTCTCCGGCAAAGAGCCGCTCAAAGACGGCGCGAGGATTGATCTCCTTGGGCACCGGGGTCGTCTCACTCCGCCAACTGATCGTGCTGGAATAGGCGCAGCTGTAGCCGCTATCGCAGTCTCCCGCCACCGCGCCTCGCTCGCACCCGATCTCAAGCGACGGAAAGCGAGTCTGGCCGCCGATCCCCTTGGCCGCGATCTGGTCGACCGAGATCCCATTGCGGATATCCGATCCCGCCGTCTTCTTGGGGTGGACGCCAGTCAGCCAAGCGGCCGAAGATCGCGCGTGGTCCCCGGGGCCATCGCCTAGGGCATTGGCATTCAGTTGGGCCAAGCCAGTCAGTACGTTGAACCGGTCTCGGAGCGGCTCCAGCGGCTTGAGCACAGCGGGAACAGCATAGTTGCTGCCAACCGTGGCCGGGGTCCAGTGCTCCATGCTCATCCCGTTCGGAATGCTGATAAAGGCCATCCTCACCGGAGCTTTCGCAGGCGCCGTTGCCGCGAGCACGCTGCGGGGGGCCATTGCCTCCAAGAGCGGAAGCGCGACGGTGGCGCCGACGCCCTTCAGAAGAGTTCGACGAGAGAGGGGAGCATTCATGGTTGCTGACTTCCTGCCCGGCGCCGGAAGGCGTCGGTACTAACGACTTGGCGGATCACCTCACTGAATCGATATTCCGCCTTTTGGACCGATTCGGCCATGGTGTCGAAGTTGCACTCGTCATTGCGAGTGGGGCCACGACCCAGGGCAAAGGTAAACATCTGGATCACAAAGTTCCGCGTGATCTCGGGCTTTTTGGTAAGAAGAACGTCCCGAAGTTCCACGGGTCCGGTGAAGCTCACTCCCCCCGGCAGATCGCCCCGGGCATCGACCGGTCGATCGGCTTCCATCTCACGCCAGCGGCCCACGGGGTCGAAGTTCTCAAGTCCAAATCCGATCGGATCCATGCTCAGATGGCAACTCGCGCAGGTCGGATCCTTGCGGTGTTCATCCATCCGCTCACGCAAGGTCTTGCCCTGGATCACCTTCTTGCTCTCGCTCAGAGTTCCGGCCCCGGGTGGAGCGGGTGGTGGAGGCGTGCCGAGCAGAACCTCCAGAACCCACTTGCCGCGCTTGGTCGGCGAGGTTCGGTTCGGATTGCTGGTGATGCTGAGGATGCTGGCCTGGGTCAAGATTCCGGTGCGCCGCGGGTCGGCCATCTCGACCCGTCGAAATTCGTCGCCCTCGATCCCCTGAATTCCGTAATGCCGGGCCAGCGGACCATTGACGTGAGTGATCTTGCTGGTGAGCATTTCGATCAGCGGGAGATCCTCGCGGACCATTCGCTCGAAAAAGAGCTCGGTCTCTCTCACCGCTGCCTTCCGGGTCTTTGCATCAAAAGTCGGGAACTGCTTGGCATTGGGCTGGAAGCCCTCCATCCGGCGGAGCTGGAGCCATTGGCTGGCGAACTCCGTGGCCAGAGACCGCGACTTAGGATCTTTTAGCAACCGCATGGCCTGGGTCTGCAACACCTCGGGCTTGAGCAACTGCCCCGAATCAGCGAGGGCCACGAGTTCATCGTCCGGGCAGGAACTCCAAAGAAAATAGCTCAGACGGCTGGCCAACTCATGCGCTGTGAGGTCTCGTGGACCCGCGCTATCGGCCTCGACCCGGAACATGAATTGCGGCGCACTCAAAGCTCCCTGCAAACTCACCTGCAGACCCTTGAGGTAAGGCTCCCCGCGCTTCCACATGACTTCGGCAAGGGCCAGAAGACGATCTGCCTCCCCCGACTTCAAGGGCCGGCGATAGACTCGCGGCGCCCACTTCGAGATCGACTCGCGTGCTCGGCTCCTCCAGTCGCTGCGATTCGCCGGGATCGCAATGTTCCATCGGTCCATGAACGGGGTCTGGACGGGCGCCGGGTCTTGGGGTCCCTCCAACGTATAGCCGGTGATGACCAGATTCCGGTCGGCGGGCTGAGCATTGGGGTCCCAAAAATCGTTGAGAAACGCGATTTCGATCTTGTGTTTCCCCACCCCTAAAGTGAGAGGAACCGAAAGCTCCATCGGCTTGCCGCGCTTTGCTGGAACCGCAAATTGGTGCAAGAGCTGTCCATTCACGAGCAGCGCCGATTGGACTACATCAGGCCCGGCTTGGTGGCCATAGAGATACGCCGTGAACTGGTAGCTCCCGGGATTCTTGATTTCGGGCTGGATCCAAGCCGTTGTGCGGCTGAAGAGGACCATGCCTTCGTCATTGACGTTCGCGCTCTGGCCGCCGTCGAAGCTGCCCCCGTCGCCCGCGAGTTGAACCGACTCAGGCACCGGGATGGCGGCCTGGGCCGCTTTCTCGGCGGCTTGAAGAACCTTTTCGAGGAGCAACGGCGAGCTGCTGAGGACATCCCCGATATTGTCAAACCCGTAGCCGACATCGTCGCTCGGGAAGCCCTCCGCCAGCCTCAGGTCTTGGCCGATCAGGTCGCGAATCGTGTTGTCATATTCCGCTTTGTTCAACCGCCGCATCGTGACCCGGCCGGGGTCGGTCGGATCGCAGTTTTCGCGGAGGGTCTTGCGAATCCACGCCACGATCTCTTTGCGCTGGGCGTCGGTCGGGGCTTCGTGGCCCATCGGGGGCATATGGTGGCTCTCGATGGCGCGCGCGATCCGATCCCACGTGTCGGGATGGGCGATGATCCCTTCCACCGAGGTCAGGTCGTCAAACGTGATTCCCGCCGGCGGATTGCTGAGGGTGTGGCAGATCGCGCAGTAGCGATCCACAAAAGGTCGGAGCTTGGCCTTGTAACCCGCCTGATCGGGCTTGGGCTTTTCTGGCGGAGCCGAGGCGGTCGCGCCCTCCCCTAACAAGCCGCACGCCAGCAGACTTACCCCGAGGACGAGCCAGCTCAGACTATTGCGCACCATCATGCAAACCCGGCTCCATCATACGACATGGATGGAGTTCCTACAAGGAAAATGGGCAGGAAAAATCGCGATGCTTAGCTCTGAGGGGTCAGCTCCGTCGACTTTTGCTCTCGACGGCGCAACCATTTCTCGTAGGCGTCCGGATCCCGATGTTTGAAGAAGACTTCCACCGACTCCGCAATCATCAAGAGGACAAAAATCCCGACCGGCCAGATCGCCCAGGTGAACTCCCAACCACTCGTGAGAAGGTTGACTCCTGTCAAGAAAGCACAGAGCCCCAAGATGCTCGCCCATTCCGCGATCAGCTTGCCCCGGAGATGGTCGCGGAACTCGGCCTTAAGACTTTCGGTCTCGGCGGCCTGCAACTGACCGTTCTTTCGAGCGATCAGACGAGTCTCGGCCTCCCGAACGGCCGCATCGGAAAGGCCGAGCTCTTGGGCCGTCCGCAAGAGGATCTCACGCGAAATCCGTTCTTCTTCCCCTTCGGCGCGGATCGCCTCGCGGAGAATTTCTTCCATCTCCTCGGTTGAGAAGTGCTCTCGGTGCACGCCTCTAGAATATCACGAAAGTTGATCCCGCGCCAAGTTTCTTGGCTTTTTTGGGAAGTTTGGCCCATCCGGATTTAAAGAAATCAAACTCAGCACAAGCAAACCAACGGGAGAATTTAGTTGCATGCGCAACTATTCCTGGTAATTCGGGCGTAGAAGGGAGCGTCATGAGCACCACTGCCACTGTTCTCAATGTTGCTGAGGCGGCTGAGAGCCGCGTTTCGATTCGAAAGTACACCGATGAGCCGATCCCGCGGGAGCTGATCGAGAAGGTCCTCGACGCCGCCCGCCGCGCTCCTTCTCCTTGGAATATCCAACCGTGGCGCGTTTGGGTTGTCTCGAACCCCGAACTCAAGCTCAAGCTGCAGGAGGCCGCCTATGGTCAGCCCCAGGTCGGCGCGGCTGCCTCGGTATTGATCGTCGCGAGTGACATGACCGATGCCTTGGCCAAGGCCGATGACTTCATCCACCCCGGGATGGCGGCCAAGAAGGACGACCTCGTCGCCAGCATCCGAGCAAACTTTGAGAAGATGGGCGAAGAGGCTTCGCGGCAGTGGGGCTTTGCGGAGAGCAATATCTTCTTGGGTTACCTCCTGCTTGCCCTCGAGGCGTATGGCATCGGCTCGTCTCCGATGCTCGGCTTCGATCCGGCCAAGGTGCGCGAGCTGCTGGACCTGCCCGAGCACGTCACCTTCCCCGCGATCGTCGCCATTGGCTTCAAGGCCGAAGAGGGCTTCAACCAGTTCCGCCACCCGATCGACCGGTTCACGACGTTCTTGGACTGAGCTGACTCTCGGTGCGCGGCCGAGGCGAACCCGCCCCGGCCGCGCGGCGAATACTGCAACCTAACCCGGCCAACCTCGCGTCATACTCCCCATATGGATTCTGATCGACGCCACGCGCAGGTGGTGGAGGATTTTTCCGAGTACGTCAACCCCTATCTCGGCAAGCTCATGAACTTCGCCGGGTTCGGGGTGGAAGACCACGCCGAAGGTTGCTTTGTCTATGACCACGAGGGGCGCGCCTTCCTCGACTTCCTCGGCGGATACGGCGTCTTCTCCCTGGGTCACCGGCACCCCAAGGTCGTGGCCGCAGTGGAAGACCAAGTGAGAAAGATGCCCCTGGGAAGCAAGGTCTTCTTCAACGAGCCGATGACCCTCTTGGCCAAGAAGCTCGCCCAGATGACCCCGGAACCGCTTCAATACACCTTCTTTAGCAACAGCGGGGCCGAGGCCGTCGAGGCGGCGATCAAGCTCGCAAAGGGCGCCACTGGTCGGCCCAAGATCGTGGCCACCGAAGGCGGCTACCACGGCAAGACCCTAGGCGCGCTCAGCATCACCGGGCGCAAGAAGTACCAAGAGCCGTTCTATCCCCTGATGCCAGGGGCCGATTTTGTCCCATTCGGCGACGCGGAAGCTCTCGAACGAGCCATCGATGGGACCACCGCCGCCTTTATTGTCGAGGTTGTCCAAGGCGAAGGTGGAATCCATGTCGCTCCGAGCGGATATCTGCGACGAGCGCGGGAACTCTGCGACCAGTACGGCGCGCTTTTGATCACCGACGAGGTCCAGACCGGATTGGGCCGCACGGGCACGATGTTCGCTTTTGAACAAGAAGGCATCGTTCCCGACCTCCTCACTCTCGCCAAGTGCCTCGGCGGGGGAGTCATGCCGATCGGAGCAACGATGGGTACCCCAGCCGTGTGGGAGGCAACCTTCGGGCGGAATTCATTGATTCACACCAGCACCTTCGGCGGGAACCCACTCGCTTGCGCGGCCGGTCTTGCCGCCCTTCAAGTCGTCGAAGAAGAGAACCTCTGCCAAAAGGCGAAGGACCGAGGCGACTACCTCGTCGCGTCGCTCCGGCGAGTCGGCGAAATGTATCCCGATTTTGTGGCCGAGATCCGGGGCCGGGGACTCATGGTCGGCGCGGAGTTTACGATGGACGAGGTCGGCGAACTGGTGATCGCCCAGTTGACGAAGCGGGGGCTGATCGCTGCTTACACGCTCAATAACCCGCGGGTGATCCGCTTCGAGCCTCCGCTCATCGTGTCGGAAGCCGAAATCGACCAAGCCGTCGCCGCATTCGACGAAGCCCTGGCCGAAACCAGCAAGATGCTGGCCGAGCTCGCGGTCTAAGCTGCGATCGCTGTCCCTCCGGATCGGTTGTCACCGATTCGGAGCGGACCGCGCGCGATCTCGCGCATCTCGTCCAGTTCCGCCACGAGGGTCTCTTCAAATCCCGGCGGGAGCGCCGTGGTGGCATGGAAAGGTTCGGGCCGAATTCCCAACTCGTAACTGATGAAGTCCGCACACCGCAACAAGAGTCGTAGCGGGGCCATGTTTTCCGAGAGGGAAACATCGAAGTTCTTGATCAAATCCACCGTTGAGGGGCTGATCCGCCAAGCATTGAGAGCGTGGGCCGACAGTTGGTAGATCGAGGTCGGATAGATACAGCTAAAGGCGATGTCGAAGCTCGTTCCGGTCTGAGCGGCAAAGTCGCTGACCGCCTTGAAGGCTTGAGGACTCGAAACCGCGAGGAGCAAGAAGCCGATATCGTGGAGAGCCCCCAAGGCCAAACCTTCGTACGGACTCAGTCCATATTCGGGGTGATTCTCTAGGTACCGACCAATCAGGCAACCAGTGACGTAGCTGTGCTTGTTCAGACGTCGCCCATCCAGCAAGCTCCCATCGGTGGACACAACGGTCCCCGAGATCACCGTCGAGGTGAGGAAAGAACGGAAGGAATGAATGCCCGATTTCTCCAGAGCCCCATAGAGTTCGATGCTCCGAGTCGAGGACTGGAAATCGAAGAGTCCGAGGTTCCGGGCGAAGCGGACCGTCAGACCCGGATCGTGGGCGATGGCGTTCGCAAGGATCCCATAATCGGCCCCCACCTCCACCAATTTTGAAATTTCGCCGACCACACCCGGCTGGATCGGCACGTCCTTGGGGCGCTTGAACATCAGTTCAAGGCGCTCGATGGGCGGATGACCCTCTTCACGCGGACTATTGGATCGTGCCGAACTCAATTTTGTGATGCTCCTGTTGCCAATTGGACTGGTACCATCGAATTCCTCGGTTCTACAAAGAATATTGGCGAGTCTTGTCTATAATCTTTAGTACATTTTTTGATACCAAAATAACCTCCATCATCTGTCCAACTTTTGAACGATGCAGATAGATCTGAGATCCGACACAGTGACCCAGCCCACTCCAGAAATGTGGGCCGCGATACGATCCGCAGACCTGGGCGACGACGTCCTCGGCGACGATCCCACGGTGATCGCCCTAGAGGAACTTTCGGCGCAACTGACCGGACATGAAGCCGCACTCTTTGTTCCGAGCGGAACCATGGGCAACCAGATCGCTCTCGGCGTCCACTGCCGCCCCGGCGACGCGGCGATCTTTGAATCCGACAGCCACATGGTGTGGTACGAGGGTGGCGCCCCGGCGGCGCTGAGCGGAGTCATGACCAAAACCCTCCCTGGAATCCGCGGCGCAATGGACCCAGAGGCGGTACGGGCCGCAATCACGAAGCGCACTTATCACACCCCGGCTACGACCTTGCTCTGTTTAGAGAACACGCACAACAGGTCCGGGGGAGCTGTTCTGGATGCGGCGACGATGGGCGAGTTTCGGCAGATTGCCGATGCGGCCGGGATCCCAGTCCACCTGGATGGGGCCAGAATCTTCAATGCCGCCGTGGGCCTTGGGGTGCCGGTGTCGAGCTTGACCAGCCAGGTCACCACCGTGAATTTTTGCCTCAGCAAGGGCCTCGGCGCCCCGGTGGGCTCGGTGTTGTGCGGTCCGGCGGCGTTCATCGAGGAGGCCCGGTACCTTCGCAAGCGATTCGGCGGGGGGATGCGCCAGTCGGGGATGCTGGCTGCGGCAGGGATTTATGCGCTCAACCATCACGTCGAGCGCCTTGCCGACGATCATCTTTGCGCCCAGAAGACCGGCGAAGCCCTCCAGGGCCTGCCAGGGATTTGCGTCGACCTCGACGAGATCGTCACAAACTTCGTGATGGTCCATACCGATCGTCCCGCTACAGATTGGATCGCTCCCCTGGAAGCCGAAGGAGTCAGGGCACTACCGTTCGGTTCGCACAGAATCCGACTCGTGTTTCATCTCGATATTCCCGCCGATGCGCCGGGACAGATCGCCGAGGCGTTTCAGCGGGCTGGGGTCGGGCTGAGCTCAGGAAGCCCCGCGTAGACCTGCTTCTTGAGTCCGTCGTAGGCGACTCCAGCCAGGGACTCCAGATTCACGACGTCCTCGCGGTTATAGGCAATGAGTTGATCTAACGCCTGCACTTTTCCGAGCGAACTGTAGTCCCGCCAGAGCCGGATCGCATCCAGCCCGTTGAGCCCGGTGAGTTCGTCGCCCCGAGAGATCCCGAGTTGCTGCTCGATCTTCTTCAGACCACCCTTGTATCCCAGACGCTTGAGCGCAAAGCAGAGGTCGAGGTGGATCTGGTCGATCAACAGCCCCTTGAACCGCTTGTGAAGCATCGGTACATCGAACCCCGACCCGAAGAAGGTCACTATCATGCTCGCATGGCTGATCAAGTCGCGAAAGCTCTCGAGATCCCGGTCCTTCACCAATCCGGTGAACTGCTGACCATCATAAAGTCCGATGATCGTCACCGCGCTCCCGGTGTTGCCCCCGTCGGTTTCGATGTCCAGATAGAGGCACCGATCACGGAATTCGGGCCACGCCCGCCAAGCCTCTTGTTGCCCTAGCGCTTTCTGAAACGGCTGGTGGATTCCGTTCGCAAGCCATTCGACCGACTGCTCGACCATCTTGCGGGTGTGGTCCTGCCCCGAAGTCCCACACTTGAACTCCCCGGGATGATCCAGAAAAGTTTGCCAATCCGCGCAGCCCTGTGCCCACAGAGCGCGCTCGGTCTCTTTACCGATTCCTTGGATATGGCAAAAGGTCTGGCGCAGCATTCGGTCAGCGCTTGCGCTCTTGAGGGACCACTTGGTCGGGCATCTGGAGCGGCGGCAGATAGACCGTCGTCAGGCCGTTTGCGAACCAGAACTGCTTGTTCTTGGGGTCGTCGTACCAGTATGTTCCGGTCACCAGTTCACCCGTCTTGGGATCACGGAAGAATTCACCGGTCAATTGGACCACTCCCTTACCGTACATCATGGCGTCGATGTTTCGGCCGAAAAATTGGACTCCCCGCCACTTGCCCGAGATCGTGATGGTTCCCTTGCCCCGATAGACGACGCGTTGCCGCTTTTCCAATTCTTTGCGCACGTTCCCGGTCACCTCCACTTTCGCATTTGCGGCATTCACCATCACCGAGCCCTCAAAACTGAAGCGGAGCCGACCTTCACCATCGATTACCTTGAACGACCCCAACTGAGCTTGCCAATAGACGGTGGCGTACTCGTTGGTCTTGGTAGCGCCCAGTTTGTCGAGTCCGGCACGAAACTCAGCCGGTGCGGGCTGGGCGATCGCATTCCCTCCAACGAGGAAAAGGCCGACGAGGGGAAGGATTTTTCGCAGATGAGACATAGGCTTTCTTGCGGGTTTCAGAGTCTATCTCATTCAGGCGTCCGCCGACGACGTTGGGTTCCCGCTTCGGTCTTGTACAATAGAGGAAGAAGTACTCAATGAGCAAAACCGCAATTTTCGGAACGCTCGCGGCGGGAGCAGGTCTGACGGCCATGGTTCTCGCCCTCATGGGGTCTGCGAGTCCCTACGTCACGGTGGCCCAAGCCAAAACCCATTCCCAGGAGAATCTCCACCTGGCGGGCGACATCATCAAGCCCAGCCTCATGGTCCGCCCTCGCGAGGGAACGGTCCGATTCGACTTGAAGGACGACAAGGGCGACATCATCCCCGTGGTGTATAAGGGGAACGCCCCGGCCAACATGGGTGAAGCCACCCGCGTGGTCGCGGTCGGAAAGGTCGAGAACGGAACTTTCCAGAGCCATAAGCTCCTCCTAAAGTGCCCCAGCAAATACGAGGGCACTGAGAAGCCGGGGGCCAAGGGCTAGAGACCAGTGGGTGATCACACCATGATGAAGCTCCAGGAGCCACCCTCCTGGACAGCATTGGCCGAATGGATCGGCCGAGGGAGCATCTTCTTCGCCGCTGCGGTTTTGACTCTGGCGGCTCTTTGTTGGCTCTTCCAGCCAAAGAAAGAGGTCTTGGGCAAGGTCGGTGGCTGGCTCTTCCTGACCGGGTGTCTCGGTTTCTTCGTCGCGATAGGGACCCTGGGAACGCTCTTTTTCCGGGAGCAGTTTCAGTTCGCCTACGTCTTTGCGCACTCCGATCTAGGGCTCAGCCCTTGGTACAAGCTCGCCGCGATCTGGTCCGGGCAGGAGGGTAGCTTCCTTCTCTGGGGCGCGTGCGCGAGCTTTTGGGGGATCCTGGTGGCGCCCAAAACGGCCCACTACCGGCGATGGTTCACGGTGGTTTATGCCGCGTTCTTGGTCGGTTTGGCGGGGATCCTCTCCTACGAATCTCCTTTCCGAACCGAACTGCTGGAGGGACGCTTTATGCCCCCTAATGGCAATGGTCTGAACCCGACCCTGATGAACTACTGGGTGGTGATCCACCCACCCACGATCTTCTTTGGCTTCGGGGCTCTTACCGTCCTCTTCGCTTGGGCGTGTGCGGCCGTTTGGACGGGCGACCGCACGAGTTGGGTCCCTCTCATCAGGCCTTGGAACATCGTGTGCAGCACGCTCCTCGGCATCGGCCTCGTCATGGGCGGTTTTTGGGCTTATGAAACCCTGGGATGGGGCGGATTCTGGGCGTGGGACCCGGTCGAAAACCAGAGCCTCGTGACCTGGGTCTGGACCGTCGCTCTTCTTCACGGACTCTATCTGCAGGCAGCGCGGGCCAAGTGGGTCAATGCCAATACGTTCCTCGCCGGAACGAGCCTGATCACCTTCCTCTACGGCACCTACCTCACCCGCTCGGGAGTGATGAAGGACACCAGCGTTCATAGCTTTGCCGAGATGAACAGCACCGCATTGCTCATGCTCATCGGGCTTTGCGGAATCTTCACCGGAGGGTTCTTGCTCAGCTGGGGCATTTCGGTCTGGAAGCACCGCAAGGAGTCCCAACCGGCCCGCGCTCCGGCAGAGTTTCCGATCCACCGTCAGTCAGCCATGACGCTGGCGGTGTGGCTACTCCTCTTCATCGGTCTCGCCGCCGGAATCGGGATGAGCGTCCCCTTCTTCCGCTACCTCCAGGGCCAAGAGGCGGCGATCGTCGAGGAACCGATCTACAACCGCCTGAGCGCGATCCTGATCGTGCCGCTTCTGCTTGCGTTGGCAGTTGCTCCACTGGTGAGTTGGCGCGGGATGCCGTTCCGGGCTCTCGCCAACCGGGTGGTCACGATCCTCGCCGCGAGCTTTGCCCTCCTCGCCGCCATCATGGCCTGGATGAAGTTTGGGGTCAACAATCTTTATAAACCCGAACCGGGGATGACCGCCCAGTCGATCCTTCCCCAGCTCAGCGTTCCTCATGCTCCGGTGATCCTGGTGATGATCTGGCTCTGCCTCTTCACGGCCTGCGCCAACTTCGCCAAGATCGTGGAGATGGCCCGGAAGAGCCGGGGCGGTGTGGGTGCGTTTTTGACCCACTTCGGAATCGTCGTGATGCTCCTCGGCCTCATCGCCAGCAAGGGATTCCAAAAGAAGGAAGAGGCCCTTGTTCAGGCGGGCAATCCAGGCTTTGCCCTGGGTCACGTGATCGAACTCGGCAACAACCAAGGACGGAACTTCTTGGCGAGAGAGAACCCGGTGGACTTCCAGTTCAAGTCGCTGGACGGCAACAACTTCAAGGCCTCGCCGATTCTGTTCTACACCTTCCGGAACGGGAACCCCGAGCCATCGCCCACCGTTCGGCCCTACGTGATCAACAAGGGTCTGTATGACCTCTATGTCGCGATTTACCCGATGGTCTTTGACGCCGGGGAGCCCGTCACCCTCAAGCCCGGGCAGAGCTACGTGCTCGACGAATACGAAATCACCTATAAGGGCTTCGAACGAAAGGGCGAAGCCGGGATGCTGGGGACGACCTTCATCGCCAAGCTGGACGTGCGGGGCCCGAACGGAACGGTTCAACTGGGTCCAGCCCTCCGCATCGGGGCGGATCGGCCGGAATTCTTGCGGGCCGAGGCCGATACGTTCACGATTTCCATGGACCGAATGGACGCCGCCACCCAGTCGGTGACACTCTCATTCTTCTACAAAAATCCGCTCTATCCGCTGGATGTGTACTACAAACCGCTGACGATCTTGGTCTGGGGCGGCGCTGGTATCATGACGATTGGCGGATTCTGGGCAGCTCTTGCTCGTAGAATCGCAAAGAAAAAGACCCCGTCGGAACCCCCGAGCTCGGATTCCGTCGAAGATAAAGAACCCAATGCGGCTCTCACAACTGCTTAAGGCAAAGCTCCATCACGCGTACGTCACCTACTCGAACCCCGACTACGTCGGGAGCATCGAGATTGGGGCCGAATTGATGGAGGCGGTCGGAATTCAGGACGGTGAATTGGTCCACGTCTGGGCGGTGGATCACAGTGCCCGGATCACCACCTACGCCTTTGCTGGACCTCGCGGTCAGATCGGATTAAACGGTGGCGCGGGCCGATTCTTCAATCCTGGAGATCGCGTAGTGATTGCTGCCTTTGACTTGAGCGACGAAGCCATTATCCCCCGGGTTGTGTTGCTGAACGAAGCAAACGAGATCGTCCGCGATATGACCCCCTTTAGCGTGGTCGGTTGACCGTGGACCTCGGCAAACTTCTGCAGGAATCAGGGGCCGTGCTGCGGGGGCACTTCGTACTCACCTCAGGTCGGCACAGCGATACCTACGTCGAGAAGTTCCGCATCCTAGAACAGCCGCACGTCCTCACAACCCTTTGCCGAGAGATCGCCGAAAAGTTCGCGGGCCAGGGCATCGACCTGGTGGCGGGACCGACAACGGGCGGCATCATCATCGCCTTTGAGGTCGCTCGGCAAATGGGCGTCTCGGCGGTCTATGTCGAGAGCGAAAACGGAGTCAAAAAGCTCCGACGCGGGGCGGTGATTCCCACCGGGACCCGGGTCTTGGTCGTCGATGATGTTTTGACCACCGGAACTTCGGTTCGGGAAGTGATCTCTGTCGTCGAATCCGAGGGTGGAATCGTAGGTGGGGTGGCAGTACTCATCGACCGAACAGAGTCTGCGCTCGACTTCGGCGCCCCGCTTCATGCCGCCCATCGAGTCGAGGCCCAGAGCTTTCCGCCAGAGAGTGTTCCGGCCTGGCTGGCCGAGATTCCGACCAGCAAACCGGGCACCCGGATCACGGTCTGAAATCCTGACAGAACTTCTTTGCCGAGTTTGTCGTCAGAAAGTCGGAGCAACTAGAAGTTTTTCGGGTTGATGCCCTTGGTTTTTTCCCCAAGGTGTGATAAAGTAGCGCATGGCCATCATTTCGGGCTCGCGCCATCGAGCCGCATTTACCTTGATTGAGCTGCTGGTGGTAATCGCAATCATCGCGATCCTAGCGGCGATTCTCTTCCCGGTCTTCGCCCAGGCCAAGTCGGCGGCGCTGAAGACTCAGGACCTCTCGAACTTTAAGCAGGTCGGCACCGCGAGTGCGATCTATCTCTCGGACCACGACGGACGGTTCTTCTTCTCCAACCGTGGCGGCAACAACCGAGGATGGGGATTCGGACCGCCCGACGCAGTTCCTGGCGTCTTGCTCTACCCGTACGTCAAGAGCACAAAGGTCTTTATCTGCCCGGTCGACCCGAATCCGAGCGAGGAGTATCGGATCAATGAGCACGCCAAGGATAACCGGTGGACGGTCAGCCGATTAACCCCGGAACAGCGACTCTATGCGCTGATGGTTCGAAGCAACATGGGCTTCAACTATGCGTTCCTCGCTCCATGGCGATCCCTCCCCGGCAACCCGACCTCGGCTCCCGTCACCGAAGGTGAAATCAACGATCCGAGCAACACCTTGGCCTTTGCCAACTCGATCTGGGACCGCGCCTTTGGCAGCGGGGCACCGACAGGCGGCGGAAACTGGGTGATCGAAACTCCATGCTGGGAAGATGAGAGTAACCGTCTTCTCCGCCCACTGAGCACGTGGGGACCGGCAAGCCAAGGCGGCGACGGAACTCTCTACAGCTACACCGGCGGCTGGAAGGGTGCAACGACGAACATCGGTAGCGACGCATGGCTGGTCTACGGCGGCACGTGGCCGTTCCACAACCAAGTCGATCTGCGCAACATCCAGCGCGGCTTGAAGGATGGCCAAATCATCACGATGATGGCCGACACCAGTGCCAAATCCCGACCGCTCCGCGACCTCGTGCGAGGATGCCAAGCCTTTGGGACTGCCGACCGAAAAGGAAACCGAACGGATGCTTCGCTCTTCATGTGGGACTTGGACTAAGGTCCTCCTCGCAGCGCTCAGTCTCATGATCCTGGTGGGGTGTAGTAAAGACGCCCCCCAAGGAAACGATTCGATGGCGGACGTCATGAAGGATTCGGCGAAAGAAGATGGCACCTCGGGTGCTACCGACGCCGGAAAAGGAACTCCGCGCAGCCGCTAATCCGGGACCGTGATCAAAAGTGTCGCCTCGACCAATTGGTTGAGGCGACACTTTTTGCCGCTTTGGGGGCAGAGGTCCGGAGGAAGTTTTCCTCCGGACCGAGGGATGGGCCCAAAACGGCAACCCTCAGCGGACCTTGAGCAGGACGTAGTCGCCCTTGGTACCAGGCAAAACCTGGGGAACAAAGGTCCAGCCCTCGGCCTTCAAGGGCTCCAGACTCGCCACCCGGTCGGGCCGGGTAAAGATCCAGAAGGGCTTGGGGATCGACCTCAAGTCCTCCGGAGACTCCGCGTCAACCGTCGTCGATCGAAGGTAGAAGATGAAGCTCGGGTGGCTGGTCTCTTGGATCCTCAGCTGCCCCGTCCCGAGATCCGCGCTTCGGCGGCTGAGTTGATAAGTCGCCACCGGCCCACCCGCCTCACGGGCGAGAATCGCGGCCCGGTGCACCTCGGCGTGAGAATCAGCACCAAACTTCCCGTGGTAGTGGGCCCAGAAAACGAGGTTGGCCAGTAGGCAAACGACGGGCGCGGCGATCGCAAAAGGACCCACCCCTTGGCTGGGCTCTTCCCCACGGGGTCGCCCTTTCCAGACTGTCCGGAGGCTGAGTTCACGTCCGATGAGGAGGGCCAGTGCTGGCACGGCAGGCAGAATGTAGTGGGGTAGCTTGCTCCCGCTCACGGTGAAGAAGAGGAAGATCACTCCGAACCAGATCACCAAAAACCGAGAGAAGGGATCCCCCTTCCAGCCAGCCCGGAGCGCGCGGACTCCGGCAACGGACCAAGGGAACATCCCGACCAGAAGAATCAGCGGGAAGTAAATCGGATGAGCCCAGAGAGGCACTCCATGGGCCTTGTCTCCGCCCAAGAACCTCTGCCAGTTCTGCTTGATGAGGAATTCTTGAACGAACGTCTCTCGATTGGCCAGGTAGCAGGGCACATACCAGAGCGCAACGACCGCTGCCATCCCGACCAATCCGACCACGATCCGGCCCAAAAGCCCTCGTCGAGCGCTGGGTTCCAAAGCCGCGTAGATCAGGATCACTCCGCCGAACAAGACGATCCCCGCGGGCCCCTTCGCCAGCACCGCAAGGCCCACTGCCAACCCCGAAAGCACTGGATTGAATCCCCGGTACCACAGCAAGAACGCTCCGGCCAAGGAGAGGGCGAAGAGCGCGTCGGTCATCATCATCCGCCCGAGGCCGACCATGAGCAGGCTGGTTGAGAGGACCCCGACGCTCCAGACCGCCGCCGCGTCGCCCCACTGAGCCCGGGCGGCTCGAAAGACCACGGCATACAGGCCCAAGCTGGCCAGAACCGAGGGAAGCCGAGGCCCGAACCATTCCCCAAAAGCAAGGACGCTCGGCATCGTCACCCAATAGAGGAGGATCGGCTTCTCGAACCAAGGCTCCCCGTTGTAGTACGGCGTGATCCACTCGCCCCGGCGGAGCATCTCCCCGACGATCGCGGCATAAAAGCCTTCATCAAGATCGAAGAGCCCAGTCAGCCACCAACCCAGAAGCGGGATCAATCCGAGCCCCAAGCTAATCCAAAGGAGTCGGCCGGATTCTCGCGGGTTCATGCCTTGAAGTGTACTTCCGGGGAGCCCCTGCAACATTGCAGGCTTGTTCAGGGGGGTGGAATCCCTTATAATGAGTCCATGAGGGCTCGCTATTCTTGCTTGTTTTTGGGTCTGGGGCTATGGGTTCCAGAGATTGGTCTGGCCCAAGCCAAGATCTGGACCTCGACCACCGACTTCAACGAGGGAACCTACTTCAACACCAACTCCACGGTGGAGCAAGGGTCTCTCCGTCTCAATCGCCGGGGTACGGCGCCGGTCCCATTCTTGAACGTGCCGGTCGGCGGACGCGAGCTGGCGAACCGGGGCTGGCGATATGAGCCCGGACGGGTTGTGCGCATCGATACGGTCACCGGCGAAGTGGTCGGCGACTATCGAACCACCCCGATCCAGTTCGAAAGTGCTCCCTCAAGAGCCGTTGTGGATGGCGAGGGCAACCTTTGGGTGACGAACCGCTACGAAGGAAGCGGGATCACCGCCGTGACCAAAATCGGGGTCCTAATCGGCGGGGTCCGATATCGCAAGCTTGGCCCTGGGGCCTACGTCCCCGATCCCTTTGGCCAATACGTCAAGGATCCGACCTACACCACCGGCGTCGACCGCGACGGCGACGGATATATCCGCACTAGCCGGGGACTCGGCGATTACCTAAACTGGAATGCAACGGCCGGGAAGGATCTGGACTCCAGTATCCCCGACGCGGCGGATGGACTCGTCGAGGAAGCAGAGGACGAACTCGTCTTGATCTTTAAGCGCCACCGGGGCACCGGCAATCGGAATCGGTCGGTGGCGATCGACGGCGATGATAACATCTGGGTGGGCTTCCAAGATTCCCAAACCGGCGCACTTCGCATCGATCCTCATACGGGAGGGGTGAATCGCACGATCTTGTCCCCGCTGATCGCCTACGGACTTCTCTTCCACTCAGGGTGGCTCATCGGGAGCGGAGCCAACAGCTCTTCC
Organism: Chthonomonas sp. UBA2391; assembly: GCA_002343825.1. GTDB lineage: Bacteria > Armatimonadota > Fimbriimonadia > Fimbriimonadales > Fimbriimonadaceae > UBA2391. Next base: position 21,355 of record DDSL01000128.1, on the reverse strand, counting down.
AACGTCAAGATCACCCGGGTTGATCCCGTGACAGGCGCCCACGTCTTTGCCACCGGTACTCGGCCCGACCTATGGGACTTCTTCGCTCCGTTGGGTCCGGGCAAGATCGTGGCCAGTTGCGATCAGTTCCATACTCCGGCGGAATTGGCGATCGTTGACCTCGATACAATGGCAATCGAGAAATACATCGCCGCTCCTGGATCCACCGACATGCGCGGCGTGACGGTCGACCAAGAGGGGAACATCTGGGCCGCTGCCCGAGGACTTTGGACCGGCGGAAACCAGCGGGTCTATAAGTTCACCCCCGAAGGAACCCTTCTCAAGGAACTCTACACGGGCGCTCGTCCCTGTGGTTTGGGCCTGGATAGCGACGGAAACGTCTGGGTGACCCACATCGGGGAGCCCTCGAACTTCGATGGGGCGTGGGCAACCAAGATCGATCCCAACGGTGGAGCCGATGGCGAGGGCGAGATCCTCGGCACGGTTTTCCTCGGGATTGGGAGCTACAACTACAGCGACGGAACCGGGGCCACCACGAGTCAAGTCGCAAAGGACGGCGAATGGCGGGGCGTCTATGACAGCTTCCGCCCGAACGCCCAATGGGGAGCCCTCAATTGGGATGCGTTGATCCCAGCGCAGACGTCGGTCGAATTCTTTATCCGGGCCGCCAACACCCGCCTCGGCCTCAACAACGTCAACTTCGTCAAATATGCGGCGAACGGTGGCCAGCCTCCGGCCCAGGTTTCGGGGCGGTTCGCCGAGATCCGGGTGCGATTGGCCCGGGCTGAGGGGACGGACGAAACCCTGAGTCCGGTCGTTCGATCGTTCACTCTGCGCTACGCGCCAGGCACGATTCTCGGGACAGTCGGATTAGGAAACTGGATCCCGAGCGAATATCCCGTCGCGGACTTCGTGGTTCGACCACCTGCGGGCGCGGATGTACCCTACCCAGGCATTGAACTAGGACCCTTAGGCGCCTACGCGCTCACCGTTCCCCAGCGGGGAAGCCACGCGATTCTGGCTAAGAGTAGCCACTGGCTCCGCCAGCGATTCCCGACCTCGGTGAACATCACCAACGATGGCGCGGTAGGGGTCGTGTTTGCCCTTATCAACGGCGACATCGACGCGGACAATGCAGTCACGATCTTTGACTACATCGCCCTCTCGGGTGCCTTCGACACGGTCCTGGGCGATTCCGGATTTGTGGCCGAGGCCGACCTAGATGGCGACGGCGCGGTGACGATCTTCGACTACGTGATCCTTAGCGAGAACTTCGATTCGTCCGGTGACGAGTAACCGCCAGACCCCGGGTTCTGCTCCGCCGTGATGGTCGGAGCAGAACCTAGCGGGGGACGGTTTGGGCGTCGATCAGCCCGGTGAGGACTCGGTCCACAGATAGACCTTCGATTTCCACCTCGGGACGAAGCATGACGCGGTGGCGCAAAACGGGCAGCGCGAGTTCCTTGATATCGTCGGGGATCACGAAGTCCCGACCGCGGATGGCGGCCAAAGCCTTTCCGCAAAGCACCAAGGCAATCCCAGCTCGAGGCGAAGCCCCGACCAAAAGATCCCCCGACTTGCGGGTCGCCGAGACGATCTCTTGGATGTAATTGAAAATCCGCTCTTCGACCTGGAGGGCGTTGACCTCTTGGCGAAGCTGAGCCAAGATTTCCGCATTGGCAACGGGCTGGACTCCAGCTTCTTCGAGGGCCGTGGCACGGAAGCCTTGGTGATAGCGCCGATAGATCTCGGTCTCGACTCTGGGGTCGGGATAGNNCTTGAGCAAGAAGCGGTCTTGTTGGGCCTCGGGGAGCGGATAGGTTCCTTCGAATTCGATCGGGTTTTGGGTTGCGAAGACCAAAAAGGGCTGCGGCAGCAGATAGCGCACGCCGTCGATGGTGGCCTGGCGCTCTTCCATCGCTTCGAGCAATGCGGCCTGAGTTTTGGGCGGGGTCCGGTTGATCTCATCGGCCAAGAGGACGTTGGTAAAGATCGGCCCCGTACGGAGTTGGAATTCGCTTGCTTGTTGGTTAAAGATGTTGGTCCCGATGACGTCGCTGGGCATCAGGTCGGGGGTGAACTGGACCCGAGCATATTGGAGTTCGAGCGTCTTGCTGAGAGTCCGGACAAGGAGGGTTTTGGCGATCCCTGGGACCCCTTCTAAGAGCACGTGACCATTGGCCAAGATCGCGACCAAAAGTTGATCGACGACCCGCTCTTGACCGATGACGGCCTTGGCCACCTCGGCCTGGACCTGTTGATAGAACTCCGCGACTCTCATCCCTCTGCGAACCCTACCCGATCAGGGGAGAGTTATTGCAGAGTCGCCTTCGAGACCGAATCCCCAAGCGCGATCGAGTCGACGACGTCCATCCCCTTGGTCACTCGGCCAAAGACCGTGTAGTTCTCATCCAAGAAACCATGGTCGGCGAGCATGATGTAGAACTGGCTGTCGCCGCTGTTCTTGTCACCGGGGAGAGTGCTGAGGCCAACGGCTCCACGGACGTGCTTATGTCCGGAGGCCTCGAAGGCGACGCGGGTTCCCGATCCTCCCGAACCCAGCGCCGGATCTTCCAACGATTTCGACCGGGTCTGGGGGTCGCCAATCTGAACCAAAAACGGTCGAGGCTCCTTGATGACGCGGAAAAACTGGAGTCCGTCATAGAATCCCTTTCGGGCAAGATCGGCAATGTGTTGGACCGTTTTGGGCGCCGTATCTTGAAAGAGTTCGATCTCAACCGAACCGCGCTTTTCGATGGTGAGCACGAGCTTCGGCTGGGCGCGTTGGACTGCCACCGCCGTTGTCGAGAGTTCCGACTTCAGCGGAAGAGAGGCCCCCAAAAGGACCGAAAGGCAGGCAACGGTAATCATGTCTTTACTTACTGACGAGGCGAACCCGAGATCGTCACGCCTTAATCTCGAAGAGCTCTCCCATACCCGTCATATTTCGTGCTCCCCGAGAGCATCGCGATCCCATCCACCACCGACCAGAACCATCCGGCAAAGCAGGCGGGGGTCAAGAGGAGCTGGCCGAGGCCATGGGCAAGATAGCCGAGGTAGATCCGACCAGAACCAGGAATGATCAGCTGAAGAATCCCAGCAATGAGGCGACTCTTGTCGCTCTCAGGAATGTTCCACTGTACCGGCGGCATCGCAAACTCCGCTCCATAGGGCACCGTCATCGGGGCTTGGGGAATGTGGGGATAGACCACGTTACTCGGCATAGGAGGGGCCGGAGGACTCGAAGGGATGGCCGGGGGTACCACCATCGGCGCGAACTCATTCCGCAGTTCGGGGATCGATTCGGCCATGAGCCACTCGTTCATCCCGGTCCTCCAGACGAGCGTGGTTCTTTCGATCACGCCATCTCGAACCAGGCCCCGCACTTGATCGAACGCGAGCGGGCCTAGTTGGCCGTAATTGCCAACATAGAACCACTCGAATTCGGAAGATTGGAATGTTTGCATCCCTTTGTAGGATCGTATTGTAGCGGGTTCCGCCTAGATTCGTAGGGCGAATAGGTCCCTGGGCCTAGCGGAATCGAGTTTTTTCTTGGTCGCCGACTCTGAGCGTCGGTCGCATGCAACCGAACGCTCCAGCTTTCCGTCCCACCAGAAGCCAATCCGATGCGTTCCAAACGGCCCACTTCCACGGCCCCCACAGGGCAAGAATTCAGCGCCGGTGACGTGGTCTGGCGGGCTTCTTTACTGCTGATACCGTTGGGAGTGGGCGCTTGGGTGGCTTGGCTGTTGCCGACGGTCGAGATGTTCGGCTTCCTGCTCACCGGCATGCTGGTGACCTTGCTCGTGGATACGGCTCTCGGGGGTTTCCGGGCCATGACCGCGATCACCTGCACCTTATGGGTCGGTTTCTTGCTGGGTTGGGCCAGCCGCGCGACTTGGGATCTGAGAGACCAGAATGACTATCTCCCGGTTGTTTTCTCGGGAATAGGCCCAGTGATGGTCGGCTGCTACCTCACGCTCGTGCTGGGTCTCATCCTCTGGCGGGCCTCGTGGGTCGACCCGAGTTGGGACTCACCCGAAGATTTCTTGCCCTTCATCATTGGCTGCCTCTTGATGATCGGGTTCTGCATGGGTGTGATCCAGTTTCTGACATCCGATCTCTCGGAGACGACGCACCTGACCCTCTTCGTCAGCCGGTTTTTCATGTTGCTGATTTTCGTCCCCACGACCTTGTTTTTCACCTGTCGCGAACTGGGCCGGATCGAGCGGCATGAACTCGAAGGAATGAATCAGCAGGAGGTCTGGACGAGGTCACTGTGGCTGGTAGTGCAGCCACCCGTCGCCTGGGCGCGAGTGATCTTTGAGATCCCCTGGCACTTAATTTGGTGAGGCCGGATCGGATGCGAATCCGATGGGGGCATCACCCAACCTTGGCCAAAAACTGCTCGGAAAGAAGATCGAAGAACTCGTCCAAGGTGGTCGCCGTCTTTAGCCGGTCGAACCATGGGAAGTCCCCGTGAAGGTGGGCCAACTTGATCCATTGCTTCAGTTTGAGGACCGTGTGGGGGGATTGGTCACACCACTTGACGAGGCGGCGGAAGAGACTCTCCCAATCAGCCGAGTCCAATTGGCTCGCGGAATTCAACCCCAGTTCTCTCGCGATCTGGCCTGGGAGCCTGGGGTTCGCGAGCGCCGCTCGCCCGATCATGAAGTGCTGACACCCCGTGACTTCTCGGCACCGGCGGAAGTCCTCAAGGTTCCAGATGTCTCCGTTCGCGACGACGGGCACTTGGACCATCTGTCTCACCCGCCCGACCATGGCCCAATCCACCGGCGGGCGATAGGATTGCATCCGGGTGCGCGCATGGAGCGTCAACCAGTTCGCTCCGCCTTCGACAGCCATCGGCGCATTGACGAGGATTTCATCCGTCGATTCCCAGCCGAGTCGGAGCTTCGCCGAGACCGGAACTTCGGTCGGGACGGCCTCGCGAACAGCGCGGACGACGTCCCGAATTCGGCAGGGGGTCCGCAGCAGAGACGCACCGCCATCGTTGCGATTGACGGTCGGGGCGGGACACCCAAAGTTGATATCGATCGCGTTCGCCCCCGCCCGAACCGCGGCCAAGGCAGAAGCAGCCATTCGGTCGGGGTCGCCTCCCAAGATCTGGACCTGGACCGGCAGCCCGGTCGGCGTGCGAGCACCACTGAGAAGCTCGGGGACCTCTCGCCGAAAGACCTTGGCCGGGAGCACGGCCACGCTCACGCGAAGGAATTCAGAGACGGCATAGGAGAAACCCCCCAACTCACCCATCAGCGCACGCATCGCGGCATCGGTGATGCCGTCCATAGGGGCCAGAGCCAGCGCCGGTCGATCAGGAGTGAGCAAGGGAAGAACGCTGGTGCGCGGGACTGGACTCGAACCAGCACGCCTTGTGAGCACTACCACCTCAAGGTAGCGTGTCTACCAATTTCACCACCCGCGCAGCGAAGTAAGGAGTATACCCCAAGGTTCAGCGGTCTTCGGGCCGGTCGGAGAGGCTGGATTCGAACAAGCGTCGGAGGCGCTCGCGCTCCTCACGGTCCTTCTCCTTCTCCCGAACCTTGTTCCGATATTCCCGGTCTCGGGCCTCTTCGCGGGCGATCAGCTTGCGATCCACACGGGCCGGATTGTAGGTCGAACCGCCGACAGGGTACCGAAGGGGCAAGCGGTCGAGCGCCCAAAACCAAGCCAGGGCCAAGGGCAAAAGCGCGGCCAGGCCATAAATCGGGTGCATCGACCCGATCCCAAAGAAGACGATCCCGGCCGTGATGGCGGCGAGAATTTTGGCCGTCACGGGGACCAATCCGAAGAACATCACCTGGGCATGGCTATTCCGGGCGGCCCAGATCATCGTGAGTGCGCCGACCGGGAGCAGTCCGCCGTAGAGGGCCCCAGCCCGCGGAGCCAATCCGCTGAACGACCACACCGCCAACGAGCCGAGGAGCGCGAACCCGAAGAAGACCCCTAGGTAGCTCCGGGAACCCAAATCCCTCTCGACCGCCGACCCCATCTGGTAGAGCCACAACCCCGAAAGCAGGAGGAAGAAAAAGGCCGACCCTTGCTGCAGAATCGCAAACGGGTAGGTCAGAAACGACCACGGGCGTGCCAAGGCCGCATCCGCCTGAAAGGCAAGTAACTGGACAAACGACGCGGCGCCGAAGAACGTGAGCAAAAAGCCCACCGCCATCGCGGCGATGAATGACCATGTAACAGGAGCTTGGCGGACTGACATCCTCGTATTCCTACTACGTTGGATTGTGGCGGATTCCGGCTCAACTGGACCTTTGGCCCACCCGAATTTGCAAAGGAAAGTAAAGTATCACTGTGGCAGTAGCTGATCTGCGGAACCTTTCGGTTCAGTACGGATCCTTTTTGGCCCTCAATGACTTCACATGTGCCTTCCCCGAAGGTTGCGTGGGACTATTGGGACCCAACGGAGCCGGAAAGACCACTCTCATCAAGACTCTCTTAGGATTTGTCGATCCCGCTCAGGGGACCGGCACCGTCATGGGAGCCGATATCACCCGCGAACGGCGCGAGGTCCGGCGGCGCGTCGGCTACATGCCCGAACAGGATTGCCACTTCCCCGGCCTCAGCGGGGTCGGCTTTGTGGCCTACGCAGGAGAACTTGCCGGACTCCCGAGCAACCAAGCACTCCGCCGAGCTCACGAAGTCCTCGAGTATTGCGGACTCGGTGAAGCCCGCTACCGTAACGTCGAGACTTACTCCACCGGGATGAAGCAGCGGATCAAGCTCGCCCAAGCCCTCGTCCATGGCCCTCGCCTTTTGCTTCTTGATGAACCCACCAACGGACTCGACCCCAAGGGCCGCGAGGAGATGCTCGACCTTGTCCGCGACATCAGCCACGGCAAAGGGGTCAACGTCATCGTCTGCAGTCACCTGCTCAAGGATATCGAGCGAACGTGCGACGAGGTGGTCGTGGTGTTCCAGGGCCAACTCCGTCGGCAAGGCAACATCCGCGATCTGAAACGCTTGGAAGGAGTTCCGATGGATGTTGAACTCAAGGAAGCGAGCGCGGATTTTGTGACCGAACTCCTGAGAAGACAAATGCTCCTCATCCATCAAGACAGCAACCACTACCGGGTCCAGAGCGACCAAGCCCCTGATCAGTCGGGACGAATGATCCTCGAAGCCGCCCGCGCCGCCGGTGCCCAAGTCCGCAGTTACCAAGTCGCGACCCGGTCTCTGGAAGACGCCTTCTTGGAGGCCATTCGATGAGCGGGCCTCTTGCCGATCTCAGCTATCGACATTATGCTGACGGGGTCGTCAACGACCGAGCCTGGTGGGCGATCGCGCGCAACGGTTTTCGGGGGACGGTCAAGAAGAAAGGCTTTTGGGTCCTCACCGCGATGTCGTCATGGTGGTACGCGGTGGTCCTCGTGATGGTCTACGTCTTTGAGCAGATCGCGGCCAACTCGATCCGGCAACAGGCGCAAGACCGCGCGGTGGACTTCATCAGCAGCATCACTTGGAACCGGGTGATCCTCGACGGAGTCTCCTTCGGACAGATCTTCTATCTCTTTTTGGCTCTTATGGCGGGGGCCGGGGCGATCGCCAACGACAACCGTACCAATGCGCTGTTGGTCTATCTCAGCAAGCCCTGCACCAAGATGGACTACCTTATCGGGAAGTGGCTGGGCGTCTTCTTGCCGTTGGTCTTGGCGATGCTCTTGCCCCAGGTCGGGTTCTTTTTCTATGGCGCGATGAGCTACCACGATTACGGCTTTTTGCGGCAGGATCCGTGGCTAGTCCTTAAGCTTCCTTTGTTGGCCATGATCATGGCCGCGTTCTACACGAGCATCGTCCTCGGGATGAGTAGCCTGTTCAATCAAGGTCGTCTCGCGGGGGCCATCAGCGCGGCGATCTATTTCATCACCAACTTCTTCACCGTCCTTCTCGGCGGGATCATCGCCGCCGGGGCTTCAATGGAGTCCAGCACTACCGTTTCGACTCCTCTGAAGTTAGCCTTCTATGGAAGCGTGGACGGCATCATGATCGCGACCGCCAAGGGAATTTTGGGCGAGGACCAAGGAGGGCTCCCGCTCGGCGGACCCCAAAACAACCTGTCCGTTCCAGCTCTCCCGCTTTGGGTTCCACTCCTCTTCTCGCTAGTGGTCGCAGGATTGTTGCTCTTCCTGGCTCACGCCCGGGTGCGAGCGGTGGAGGTGGTGAAGTGATCACTCTGAACCACGCTTCTCGATGGTACGGACAGGTCATCGGGCTGAATGATGTCACGGCCGTGATCCCGACCGGAGTCACTGCTTTGCTCGGCCAAAATGGAGCCGGAAAGTCCACCCTGATGCGGCTGATCACGGGTCAACTCAAGCCAACGACCGGTGAGGTTCTCGTTCGAGGGGAAGCTCCCTTCGGCAACCCGGAGATCTACCGCTACATCGGCTATTGCCCAGAGATCGATAACTTTTACGAGTACATGACCGGGCGTCAGTTTGTGCGCCACATGGGCCGGCTCGCGGGCTATGGCCGGACCGAAGCCAACCGCCGAGCCGACCTCGCCATCGACCGCGTCGGCATGTCCGACCGATGCGACCGACCGATCAAGGGATACAGCAAAGGGATGCGGCAGCGGATCAAGCTCGCGCAGGCGATGCTCCACGACCCCGAAATCATCCTGCTCGACGAGCCCCTCAACGGGCTGGACCCAGTCGGACGACGCGAGTTCATGGACCTGCTCGGCCAACTTGGCCATGAAGGGAAGGCCATCGTCGTCAGCAGCCACATCCTCTTCGAGGTGGAGCAGATGACTCGTAGCATTCTTCTACTCCATCGCGGTCGCCTGCTCGCCAGTGGAGACCTCCGCGCGATCCGCGACCTCATCGATAAGTACCCCCACCGGATCACGATCGAGACCGAGCAAACCCGTGAGGTTGCGGCTCGGCTGGCAGCCTTGCCCTACATCGTGAGTTTAGAATTCGGACGCGACGGCAGAAGCTTGGAACTCAAGACCCGCGAGCCCGACCGCTTCTATGACGAAATCCCGCACTTGGTGCTGGATCAGGGCCTCTCGATCGACGGCTTTGGCAGTCCTGACAACAACCTGGAATCGGTATTCCACTACCTGGTGGAGAACTAAATGATCGGCTATCTCTACGTTTCTGCCCTACGCGACTTCATGCGCCCCCGCCGGTTCTTCGGGTGGCTGATCCTTGCGGTTCTCTTGATCCTAGCCGCCCGGGGGTTGAGCGAAGTGATCCGGGTCCGCGAGCCCATCTATCAATATGGGCAGATCTCGGGAGCCATCGTGTTTCGGATCCTCGCCCTTGCCGCGGCCATCTTCAGCACCGCCGTCATCGGCCAAGAGGTCGAACAAAAGACGATCACCTATCTGCTGACCCGGCCCATCGCTCGCTGGAAGGTTTTGCTGGCGCGGACCCTCGCCGCCAGTACGGTCACGTTCGTCGTCGGAGTGATGATGGCCGTCGGAGCCAGCATCGGCGTCCCCGATGTGGGCCCCTTCAATGGTGTCGTCCTAAGAGATATCCTGGCCCTGGCTGTCGGGGCGCTCAGCTACTGTGCGCTCTTTACGATGGTCACGCTCGTGATCAACCGGGCGATGATCGTCTGTCTCATCTTTGCCTTCGGGTGGGAGGTAGCGGTTCCCAACATGCCGGGGAGTACCTACTATCTCTCGCTGAATAGCTACTTGACGGCCATCGCCAACCGGCCCGAACCTCCTCAGAGAGCAGGACCCTTCCAATTTTTGAGCCAACAGATGGCTACCCAGGGGGTCAGCCAAATGACGGCCTGGATCGTGATCTCGGTCTTGACCGTAGTGCTGCTCTCGCTTGCCGCCTGGTGGTTCACCCGGTTTGAGTTCGTTCCGCGGGAAGACACCGAGTAAGGCGGGACAAAAAGTAAAAGGCCGAACCCTTTTGAGGTTCGGCCTTGGCTTCGTTTGGCGTTAAAGCCAACGAGGCGCTCGTTACTTGCTTTCGGCCCCGGCCTCAGCCGCAGGCTTTTCGCCTTCAGCAGCAGCGTCTCCGCCACCACTACAACCCACGAGCACCATGCTCATCACGCTAACGATCGCCAGGAAAGATAAAACTCGTTTCATTCTGTTTGCGACACCTCCGATTTTGGATTTAACGGGCGAACCCGCCACGCGCTTTATACCCGGTATGCCGCGCGTTGCAAGTACCCGTTATCAAGAGTGACGAGATTTTTCTCGAAATGGTTGCGGGATCTGTTGCGATCGGCTATTCCAGGTCAAACCCTCGGGACTTCAGCCAGGACACCAGTTGCCCGCGACCTCGTTGATGGTGTTCTCGGAGCCGGTTCTGCAGTCGCTCAGACCAGTTCAGATCGCTCTGCCGGGACATCTGGTCGAAGTAAGGCCGCATCCGGTCGTCGTACGTCTCGTCCCGTCCTCCCGGTTGGCGAATCGCGTCGGAAGCCAGGCGGGGCCTGAGAGGCGTGGGGTCGGCGGGATCTTCGCGGCCGACGAGGAGCAAAAAGAGGGGCGCCACGCGGTCGGGCAGGGCCAGCAGTTCGCAAACCTCCGGCATCCGGTTCCGGATCGAGCCGACGTAACACGTCGCAAGTCCTAACTGCTCCGCGCTGGTGCAGAGCCGCTCGCTGGCAAAGCAGGCATCCATCGCTGCCATGAGAAAGAATTCAAGAGTCCCCAGACCGCCGGGGTCGGTACTGATCTGGTGAGCCCGCGCATGGTCGGCACAAAAACAAAGAACCCAAGGGGCCGTTCGAACGTGGTCCTGCTTCCCCGTGAGCTCCCACATGCGGTCCCGCTGCTCCGCCGAAACCTCCAGGGCCGACCACATCTGTAGACCACACGTCGTAGCCGCGCATTGAGCGACCCCGAAGAGCGCGGTCTTGAGTTCTTCGGCCAGCGGATCGGGCAAAAAACCGCGGGCCGACTTGCGGGCCATCGTCGCAGCCAACTCGGGGAGGTCCATCGGAGCTTCTCCTCCAAAGCGGGCCTTCCACGCCGAACTGAATTCGCTCATCGTGTTCCCATCTGATTCTTGTCGAGCCATTCGCGCAGAACCTCCCGCCCACTCAAATGGTGCTCGTCGACCCGACGCCCGCTCTTTTGGGACCAACTGGCTGAGGACGACATCCCCTGCTCCTGGTAGAACTCTGTCATTCGGGCATCATAGTCACCGATGCTGGCCTCATCAGGAAAGGCCTCCTGATGCCAAATCGAATCGAGGCTCATTCGCGGCTTGATCGCCGGGGAGGCGGATGGGTCGGGCCAGCCGAGACACATCCCGAAGAGTCCGACAGCACCGGCGGGAGCCTTGAGCAATTCGGCTACGCCCGGCGGATTGTTTCGCAAGGCCCCGATGTAGCACACCCCGAGACCAAGTGCTTCGGCCGCGCAGGCCATCCGCTCGGCTGCCAAGGCCACGTCGATGGTGGCCATCAGCATGAACTCGGTGTAATCCAGGCCGTTACACTCTTCCCCGACCAAAGCCGCGGCGTGTCGGAGTCTTTGATGATCGGCAAACCAGGCCACAAACCAAGCGCACGACTTCACCTGTTCTTGGTTCGCGCAGAGCTCGGCGATCCGGGCCCGCCGCTCTGGGTCCTGCACGCTCACCACCGAGTAGAGCTGGAGGTTGCTGCTGGTCGAGGCAGAAGTGGCGGCGGCGATCAGCGCCTCATGAACCGCCGGATCGATCGGCTCAGGAAGAAACTTTCGGACCGACCGATGACGAAGAAATGGCACCACCGCCTCGGGGATCCCCGCCGGAGGATCTTGCCCGAAGCGGCGCTGCCAGAGCGTTTCGAGGGGCTCGGAGAAAATCACTTCCCGAGCTTCATCGAGACGACCTTGTCGCCGCGCTTGATCGCGTCGACGACTTCCATCCCTTTGCTGACTCGGCCGAGGACGGCATAGTTACCCGTCAGGTGCGGGGCATCCTTGGTCAAGACAAAGAGCTGCGAATCCCCGCCCTTCTTGGTACCCGTCGAAGCAATGCCGACGATGCCACGCTTGAATTCGACCGGACTCGCTTCAAACGGCATGTTCTTGCCCGTTCCGCCGCTGCCGACTCCGGGGGCGTCGAGGCCCTTCTTGGTATTGGGATCGCCCCACTGCACGACCCAATCTTCGACTCGGTGGAAGAGGATCCCGTCGTAGTACTTTTGCTTCACCAGTTCAGAAATTCGCGCGACCGTCTTGGGCGAGCTCGAAGTCTCGGTTTGGATCACGAATGACTTCTTGTTGCTGAACGTGACGGTGATGGTGGGGCCGGTAAAGGGTTTGGACGATTGGCCGATGAGGACGAGCGAAAGAGCCGATGCGAGCATGATTCTGCAAGGATACACCGCTTGCGTTGCGGGGGTCTCACGGACTATTCTATGAGTCTTAACCATGACTGACATCGCAACCCGCATCGCCGAGCTGGACGCCATCATCCAGCGCCATGACTTGAACCAGCACGCCTTCTATCAAGATTGGAGGAGCGGAACCCTGCCGATGGAGAAACTGGCCGATTACGCCGGCGAGTATGGTCGCTTTGTGGCCACCATTGACCGCGGCTGGGACACCCTTGGATTCGGCAACTACGCCCAAGAAGAGCGCGAGCACGTCGTCATGTGGGGAGACTTCAAGAAAGAACTGGATAACCCAGCCGGTGGCAACCATCCCCAAACCGATGTTCTGGTCCACACCGCTAGCAAGCTGTTTGGTTCGAAGGCCGAGGCGGTCGGCGCGCTCTATGCCTTTGAGGCCCAGCAGCCCTACACGGCCCAGAGCAAGCTCGAGGGCCTTCAGGAGCACTACCCGCAGTTTTCGGAAGTTGGCCGCGAGTACTTCCGCGTTCATGCCAGCGACTTCAACGAGATCGAAGACCTCCGAAAGGTCGTCGAGGCGATGTCGGAAGAAGAGTTTCAGCGAGCCAAAAGCGCCTGCGAAATGGTCTGCACCGCGATGTGGGGCGCGCTGGACGGCATCTATTTTGGCCAAATGGCCCACGCCTAAGACTACTTTAGGTTTCTGAACCTGTAAACTTGCCATAGCGCTCCAACAATGGGAATAACGCTATGGCAAGTCGCTTTTTTTGGACCACCCTTCTTGCTTCCGGCTGCACTCTCGTGATGGCCCAGAACCTGTTCTCCCCTACCGAAATTCGGTCGATTCAAAACCGCTGGTCGAAGGATTGCACCTTCGAATCCGGGCTCCCGAGTGACGCCAGCCGCAAGGGCTCGCACGCCGTCCGGCTGACGGCCGCTGGATCGGAGTGGCTCTGGAGCTACTACCGCGCCAGAGGCCTCGGCAAGGTAAACCCCGAAAGTAGCCCGACCTCCAACGACCCCACCGTCCAGGCTTGGGAAAAATGGATCGACGCGAAGATCGCTTTCGACCGATACCAAGCCTCGCTTCTGGTCGCCGAACGCAACTGGCGCGACCACGAAGTCGTGGCCCCGGCCGCCGGAGAGATCCCGGCGGCGAGTGATCCGGGCCCCATGCCAGCCGATTTGCTCGCGCTGGCAGGCGAGGCTCCGGCCATGGCCGAAGCGGTGCAGATTCGCGAGTACCGGATAGGATTCCCTACTGGGACCGAGTTGACCTATCGAGACAACATCATCACGCGGACCAAGTGGGCCTACTACCGATTCCCCGAGGGGGTGCAGTCTGCGGGCCAACAGGTCAAGAAGATGCCGGCGGCCGAACTTCAACGACTCTTCTCCCTGGCGGGTCTGGCGAGCTCGGTTCAGCGCGTAATGACGGCCGTGAGCCTGCTCGAAGGCGGGTTCGATAGCGTGAACACCTATGACACCGGGTTCCTGAGCGTGGGAGTCATCCAGTTCGCGACCCTGCGCGGAGGCGGCGGATCGCTGGGCCGCGTGATGCAGCGCTACAAGCAAGACGACCCCCAAGCCTATCAGCGCAACTTCCGGGATTATGGAATCGACGTCGACGGGTCGGGTCTGTTGGTCGCGGTGCGGCTGGAGTCGGGCGAAGAGCTTGTCGGACCCGAAGCCGTTCGTGAGATCATCGCCGATAAGCGCTTAGTGGCCGTCTTCCAACACGCGGGACAACGTTGCGACCAATTCAAGGTCGCCCAGATCCGTGTCGCGCACGACGAGTATTACCCTGCCGAAGACACCCTGACTGTTCGGACCTCCAATGGCGAGCTCCGGCTGAAGGTCAAAGACTTCATCCGGAGCGAAGCCGGCATGGCGACTCTGATGGACCGCAAGGTGAACACCGGGAAGACCGATCCCCTACTGGCCGTCGTCCAGCGACTCGCCGACCAGCGAGATATCAAGACCGCAGCACAACTTGCCGCCTTGGAAGCCGAGATCATCCGGCAAATGAAGTACCGAAAGGACTATCTCAACGACATCGCCCTCTCGCAACCGCGGGATGGGGCCAGCGAAAGCTATCGCGGGGCCCCTACCAAGCGGGACCGTCGGCGCTAATGCCGACTAGAGAGCGACAGGCTGACCGCCATTGGCCGCCGACCAGTAGGCCCCGGCGGTCAGCTCAACTACTGCTTTTCCGTGCTCGAATCCACAGGCGAGCTCAGACTTGCCAAGAATGACATCCAAGAAGTGTTGGCTCGGAGAACCCTTGCCGGGCAGGTTTTCCGTCTTCCACCGCCGCCCACCGTTCTCGTGAACCGTGAGCTGACCATCGCGGAGAAGGAGCGTGGCCTCATCAAAGGCCCAAGTCGTTTCCTCGTACCAAAGGGGGGCGTCGCCAAAGATCGAAATCGACCCAATCCCGCCTCCTTCGAACTCGACCTGGACAGTGCTGTTGATATCGACCGGGGTCCCTCGATTGTCCGTGCGAGCCTGGACGGTTTTGGCCTTGCGCCCGGTGGTCCAGAGCAGGACATCGACAAGGTGGCTTCCCGAGTCGTTGAGCATCCCTCCGCATGAGAGTTCGGGGACCTGACGCCACGAGTTGGCTGTGGCCCGTTTCCAGTTCTGGCAGAGCAGGGTGTGCATCTGTTGGAAGGCACCATAGCGACCGGACTCCATGATCTCTCGGACCATCACGAACTCGCCCTGGAGGTGGCGCTGATAGCCGAGCATTCCGATCTTGCCCGACTTGTCGCGTGCTTCGGTGACCAGCTTGATCTCGTCGAGGTCGTGGACCAGTGGCTTCTCGCAGAAGACGTGAACGCCGTTTGCGAAGGCCTCGACGATTTGATCCGCGTGATACTTGTGCGGCGAACAGATGAGCACCCCATCGGGCTTATGGATCTCGTAAACCGGCGCCGTGCCCGGATAGGAAGGAACCGACGCCAGCGCGGGGAATTTGGCGCGGCACCTTTCGATCATGCCCGGATCAGGGTCACAGAGAGCGACGATTTCCGCCTCGGGACGCTGAAACAGCGTCTCCATATGCCAGTGGGTGATTCCTCCGCACCCGATGACCCCAAACCGAACTTTTTCCATCGCCTAAAGCTTACTCTCCGTAGAAGAAGCGTTCTTCGACGATCTTGCCGTCGGCGACCTTATAGACCCCAACTTCGTCCATTGGGAACCGGTTGCCGGAGGCCTTCTCGGTCACGTCGATCTGGTAGCGAACAGCGAACAGATCGTCGCCGTGGGGGTAGGGACCCGTCCCGACCATTGAGTGAGTCTCGTAGGTGGCTTCCCACCACTCGTTCTTGGCTTGGATCGCCGCCATCCCCTTGTACTCGCGCTGTTCGCCGCTTGCTTCGACGCTCAGAATGTCTGGGGAGTAGAGGTTGCTGTAGATCTCTTCGAACTTGCCTTCGTTGAACCAGGCGACAAGCTTGGTGCCGACTTCCGTACTGTTCATGGTTGATGTTCCTTGTCGATTCGCAGACCGACTAAGATCATTTTAGTAAATACATGTCTACCTTTGCAAGGGGTCCTGTGAGGATTTTCGCAATTTTTTAGGACTTGGCGTTGGTACGGCTTTTCGGTTGAGTGAGTGATCTCAGACCCTCTCCGACGAAGTTAAGGGAGAAGATCGCCAAGCTGAGCACAAGGCACGGCCAGAGCAACAGGATCGGATACCCCGCCATCTCTTGTCGGGCTTGGTTGATCATGCTTCCCCAGCTCGGCACCGGCGGTTGAACTCCAATCCCCAAGAAGCTCAGGGCGCTCTCGGCAAGGATAATCCCGGCCAAGTCCACGATGCTGATCGCCAAAAGCGTCCCCCAGAGGTGGGGCAGCACATGCCGGGTGACAGTGTAGAAAGTACTCGCCCCCAGCGCCCGACTCGCGATGACGAACTCTCGATCCTTATAGGCCGCGACCTGGGTTTTTACCAATCGAACGACCGTTGGCCAGGCAGTGATCGCCAAGGAGACCACCACCGCTACCAAGCTCTGTGCCGCGGATGTCGCCGACCAGACCCCAATAATGAGGATCGCGAGGAGGACATCGGGAAAGGCGAACATCGCATCGGTCAATCGCAAGATCGGGCTGCGCAACCACTTGGGCCCAAAGACAGCCGTCACGCCAAGGCCAATCCCAATCACCAAAGCGAGAGCTTGCACGGCAAATCCGATTCCAAGCGAGACCCGAGCCCCGTAGCAAAGTCGAGAGAAGACATCGCGGCCCTGGTCGTCGGTGCCAAGCCAAAACTCGCCACTCGGAGGCAGGTAAGGACCACCAACCCGCTCGAAAGGAGGGTGCGAGATCGCGGGCCCGATCACGGCCAGGATCACGAGCAGGATCAGAAATCCGAACGCGATCCGGAAAAGCCAGCCCAGCTTCCTCATATCTGGCTCTCCCGGATGCGCGGATCCAAGAGGGGCTGAATCAAGTCAACCAGCAGATTGACGAGGACGAACAGAGCTCCGGCGACCAAGGTCGTCGCCTGGATCGTTGGCTCGTCGCGCCGCTGGATGGATTCGATGGCCAATCGTCCCACACCCGGAAGGGCGAAGGCTGTCTCGATGACGAAGGATCCAGTCAGCAGGAATCCAAAACTCGTCCCGAGAGCGGTCACGACGGGAAGCATGGAATTGCGTAACCCGTGCTTGAGATAGAGCCTCAGCGGCGGAACTCCTTTGGCGATCGCCAAGCGGATGAACTCTTGGTGCAGCGTGTCGATCATGCTCGCCCGGGCCAGCCTGGTTAGCGTCGCCATGGGTCGCAGAGAGAGAATCACGACCGGTAACACCAGATAATAGAAATCCGGCGCAACCCGATTTTGCTCCCACGTCGTCGGGAGAACATCGAGCTGGAGGGCAAAGATCAGCACGAGCACCGGAGCCAGCACAAAGTTCGGCAACGTGACCCCGAGGGTCGAGAAGGCCAAAACAAGTTGATCCACCCACCGGTTCTCATAGATCGCGGCCAAGGTGCCGAGGGTTAGGGCGACCACCGCCGCGAGCAGGATCGACCAAAAAGCGATCCGCAAGGTCATGGGCAGGGTGCGCTTGATGCTATCAATGACCGGTTCCCGAGTCCCGACGTAGCTCTCGCCGAAATCAAAACGTGCGGCTCCGACAAGAAAGCTCCCGTAGCGCTCCAGCCACGGTCGATCGAGGCCCATCTCTTCACGGATCCGTTGCTTTGTCTCAACGGTGGCCTTCTCCCCGGCCAACACATCGGCGGCATCTCCGGGAGCAAGTTCTGCCGCCAGAAACGTGATGAACGAGACAAAAATCAGGCTCAACAGCCCAAAAAGGATCCGAGCCGCAAGGGGGCGCGCAAGCTTCAATGCAGGCCGATCTTACCTTTCTACTTGGCCGCTGCCTTGGCCCGGCCGCGTTTTGGCTTGGGCGCCGGGGGCGCCTCCACCTGAACCGCCGCCAAGGTAGGGGATTCCAAGGGGTTCGGAGCCCGAGGTGGCCGCCGCTCAGCTGGAATCTCGATCTTTTCTCGGCCGCTCAGGAACTTGGCGGTGGGCGAATCCCGCTTAAGGAACTCTTCGACCGGGCCTTGATTGACGACTTCGCCGCCGTGTTCTCCGGCCCCGGGGCCGAGGTCGATCAGCCAGTCGGCCGCGAGCATCGTCTCCTCATCGTGTTCGACCACCAGGACCGTGTTGCCGAGTTCGCGGAGGCGAACGAGGGTATCGATCAGCTTTCGGTTATCCCGCTGATGGAGCCCGATGCTCGGTTCATCGAGGATATACAAACACCCCATCAGGCCAGACCCGATCTGCGTCGCAAGCCGGATTCGCTGCGCCTCCCCACCGCTGAGTGTGCGGGCATTCCGATCGAGGGTGAGGTAGCCGAGACCGACATTCAGCAAGAAACTCAGTCGCTCTTGGATTTCTTTGACCGCTCGTTCGGCGATGGTCATCTGTCGTTGATTCAGGCGAGGAGGGAGCTCTTCGAAGAACTGGGTCGCCTGGTCCACCGGCATCGCGGTCACGTCCGAGATCCCCTTGCCATCGATGAGGACCATCAGAGCTTCCGGCTTTAGCCGCCGACCTCCACACTCGGGGCAGGGCTTGGTGCTCATGTATTGTTCCAAGTCCTGCTTGACCCACTCGCTCTCGGTGCCGTCGTACTTCTTGCGCAGGTGGTTGATGACGCCTTCCCACGTGGTGTTGATCTTGCGCTCGCGGCTCCCAGCGCGCAGGATCACGGTGATGGGTTCGGGCCATCCGTTCATGACGGCCTGAAGGTCGATCGGGGAGAGCTCCCGCACCGGACGGCTGGCATCGAATCCGGCCGCGCGCCCCAATCCATCGAGAAGTTCCGGCCACCAGTCCTTGGTCTCGCCGCTCTTATAGACAAACGGCGCGATCGCCCCGGCTCTCAGGGGGATCCGGGGGTCGGGAATCAGCAGGTCGGGGTCGAATTCGGTCTTGGTCCCGAGGCCGCTGCATTCGGGGCATGCACCATAGGGCGAATTGAAGCTGAACATCCGCGGCTCGAGCTCGGGCATGCTGAATCCGCAATCGGCGCAGGCATAGGCTTCGCTAAACAGCATCTCGCCCTGGCCTTCGGGTCCATCGTGGGCGATGCTGACCATTCCTTTACCCATCTTGAGGGCGTTCTCGATGCTATCGGCGAGTCGGCGCTCGATCCCCGCCTTTTGCACGAGTCGGTCCACCACAACTTCGATGGTGTGTTGCTTATAGCGGTCCATCGGAATGTCGTCGGTGACTTCGTAGATCTCGCCATCAACCCGGACCCGGACGTACCCGGCCTTCGCAACATCTTGGATGACCGACTTGTATTCCCCTTTTCGGCCGCGGACGAGAGGAGCAAGGACTTGAATCTTGGTTCCTTCGGGAAGCTTTTCGGCTGCTTCGATGATCTGGTCGGTGCTTTGGCGGACGATTGGGCCGTGACCATTGGGGCACATCGGCGTTCCGACCCGGGCAAAGAGAATCCGCAGATAGTCGTAGATCTCGGTCACCGTGCCGACGGTCGAGCGGGGGTTCTTGCTCGCGCTCTTTTGGTCGATCGAGATCGCTGGCGAAAGCCCCTCGACATGGTCCACATCGGGTTTGTCCATCTGGCCGAGGAACTGCCGGGCGTAGGCGCTCAGGCTTTCGACGTAACGACGTTGCCCCTCGGCATAGATCGTGTCGAAAGCGAGGGAAGATTTCCCGCTTCCGCTGAGCCCTGTGATCACAACCAACTTGTCCCGAGGAATCTCAATCGTGATGTTCTTGAGGTTGTTTTCCCTCGCCCCCACCACCACGATCTTGTCTTGCGCCATCGTGTCTAAGTTACCTGATAGGAGTAGACAGGAATCTACTCGATAAATTCATCGCCCTGGGGTGGCTTCTTGAGGAACGCTTCGATAAACCCGTCGATGCCGCCATCCATGACCCCGGTCACGTTGGCCGTTTCGTGCCCCGTTCGGTGATCCTTGACCATGGTGTAGGGTTGCATCACGTAGCTGCGGATCTGGCGTCCCCATTCGGCCGGCCCGCTCACCATCATCGTCCGCATCTTTTCGGCGCTTTCGGCCCGTTGAACTTCGATGAGTCGGGCGGCCAAAACCGACATCGCACTGGCCCGGTTCTTGTGTTGGCTTCTCTCGTTCTGGCATTGAACCACGATCCCGGTGGGGATGTGGGTGATCCGGACGGCGGATTCCGTCTTGTTGACGTGCTGACCACCGGCTCCCCCGGCCCGCAGGGTCTCGACCTTGAGGTCGTCGGGGTTGATGTTGACTTCCGCTTCATCCACCTCGGGCAGGACTTCGACCTTGGCGAAGGAGGTGTGGCGCCGGGCATTGGCATCAAAGGGCGAAATCCGGACCAGCCGATGAACGCCGTTCTCGCTCTTGAGATAGCCGTAGGCGTTCGGTCCGCTGATCATGATCTGGACACTGCGATATCCGACCACGTCCCCGGGGGTCTCGCTGAGAAGCTCGATCTTGTACTTCTTCTCCTCGGCCCACCGCATGTACATGCGGTAGAGGATGCTGGCCCAGTCACAGGCTTCGCTTCCGCCCGCTCCGGCATTCACTTCGAGCAAGGCGTTGCGGTCGTCGAACTCCCCACTTAGCAGAGTCTGTAGCTCATAGGCATCTAAATCCTTGAGGAACTGGAGGGCCATCTCGTCGGCCTCTTTTTCGAACTCCTCGTTGGGCTCGAGCTTGAGCATGTCGTAGAGCTCGTAGACATCGTGACTCGTTTTCTCGAGGGCTTCGAAGGGCTGGAGTGTGTTCTTGAGCCGACTCAGTTTTTGGAGAGTTTTGTTGGCGGCGGAAGGATCGCTCCAGAAGTTGGGGTCTTCTTGTTGGGTGTTGAGTTCGTCGATCTGCTTACGAAGACGCGGTCGATCCAGGTGAGCGGCGATCGACTGCAATCGGGAGCGGGCCTCGGTAAGGGCTTGTTGTTGCTCGAGGGTGAGCATAAGATGCTTCAGAGGATACCGGCAAAGGGCAGGTATCCTCTTGCCCCGGACCATGAGCGAAACGACTCTTGTTTTGATCAAGCCGGGCGGGGTGCAGCGCAACCTCATCGGCGAAATTACGCGCCGCATTGAAGCCCGAGGCCTGAAGGTCGCCGGACTGAAGTTGATCGTCGCCGACCGTGCCACCGTAGAGGAGCACTATTCCGAGCACCGTGAGCGCCCGTTCTTCAAGGATGTCTGCGACTATCTGACCAGCGGCCCGATCGTGGCCATGGCGGTGAGTGGCACCAATGCCGTGAAGGCGATCCGCACGATGATGGGAGCCACGAACCCGCTGGAAGCGACCCCGGGTACCGTCCGCGGCGACTTTGCCCTCACCATCGACGACAACCTGACCCACAGCAGCAGCGACCCCGAAGCCGCCGCCCGCGAACTCGGACTCTGGTTCAGCGAAGGCCTGCCGAGCTAAACCCCGGATGAGCCGTGGCCCCTCCGCTTGGGTGGAGGGGCCATTCTTTTCCGGCGACCGGGGGCGGGACCCAGGGCGAGGCGGAGCCTCGGGGCCCCTGGGTCGGGATTGG
>DDSL01000111.1:1593-32913 GCA_002343825.1 Chthonomonas sp. UBA2391 | reverse complement strand
TGACCTGCAGCAGGATGTTGAAGACATCCGGGTGAGCCTTTTCGATTTCGTCAAGGAGAACCACGCTGTAGGGATTCCTTCGGACCTGCTCGGTCAGCTGACCGCCCTCATCGTATCCGACGTAGCCCGGAGGCGCGCCGACCAGTCGCGAGACGGCAAAGCGTTCCATGTACTCGCTCATGTCGATGCGAATCATGTTGCTTTCCTTATCGAACAGGTAGGCCGCTAGGGCCTTGGCGAGTTCGGTCTTTCCAACGCCGGTGGGTCCGAGGAAGATGAAGGTGCCCATCGGGCGCTTCGGATCGCGAAGGCCGCTTCGGCTTCGTCGGATCGCTCGGCTGACGGCGCTGACGGCGTCGTGTTGGCCGATGATGCGCTCGTGCAGATCGTCTTCCATCCGCAGGAGCTTGGCGCTTTCCGATTCCTTGACCATGTTCACCGGGATGCCGGTCCAGCTTTGGACAATCATGGCGATCTCGTGCTCGGTGACCTTGGCTTCGGGCTTTTCTTCGCTTAGCCAGACATCTTCCTTCTCGGCGATTCGGTTCTCCATCTCGTCCCGGTCCGAATTGAGCTTGTTCAGTTCTTCGGCATTGGCATCCAGCCGGGTGAGGCGGTCGATCTCGGTCTTCAGCTTGCTCAGCTGCACCTTCTCTTGGCGGAGCTCCACGGGCGGGAGGCTTTGCTGGAGTCGCACGCGGCTGGCGGCCTCATCGATGAGGTCGATCGCCTTGTCGGGCAGGCTCCGATCCGTAATGTAGCGCTGCGAAAGCGTGACCGAAGCGGCGATGGCGTCGTCGGTGATCTCAACATCGTGGTGAGCTTCATAGCGCTCGCGCAGACCCTTCAGGATGTCGATGGCTTCTTCTTCGTTCGGTTCGCGGACCTTGACGGCTTGGAATCGGCGCTCCAAGGCGGCGTCCCGCTCGATGTACTTGCGGAACTCTTCCTGGGTCGTGGCACCGACGCATTGCAGCTCGCCGCGGGCGAGAGCCGGCTTCATGATGTTGCTGGCGTCGATGGCGCCCTCGGCGGCTCCGGCCCCTACGAGGGTGTGGAGCTCGTCGATGAAGAGGATGACCTGGCCTTCGCTGCGTCGGACCTCTTCCATCACCTTCTTCATCCGCTCTTCGAATTCACCGCGGTACTTAGTGCCCGCGACGAGTCCGGCAAGGTCGAGGGCGATGATGCGCTTGTCCTTGAGCAGATCGGGAATGTCGCCTTGAGTAATCCTGAGGGCCAGTCCTTCGGCGATGGCGGTCTTTCCGACTCCGGGTTCACCGATCAAGCACGGGTTGTTCTTGGTTCGTCGGCTCAGGATCTGCATGACCCGCTCGATTTCTTGCTGGCGACCGACGACGGGATCGAGCTTGCCTTCGCGGGCGAGTTCGGTGAGATCTCGGCCAAATTCGTCGAGCGTTTGGGTTTTGGCGTTGGCGGTACCGCTTCCGCTGCTGCTTCCTCGCGACGAACCCGAGCTTCGAGATTGAGATTCGTTATCCTGGAGGGACATCACCTCTCGGCGGGCCCGCTCCAGTTCCACGCCGAGCTTCGCCAGAACCCGTCCGGCCAGCCCGTCGCCTTCTCGGATCAAGCCTAGGAGAAGGTGCTCGGTTCCGATGTAGTTGTTGTTCAGGTTCCTGGCTTCATCGTAGGCCAGGTCGATCACGCGCTTGGCGCGCGGGGTCAGAGTCATTTCCTGACTGGGTCGAGCATCTCCACGCGGGAGCTGCTTTTCGACCTCTTGTCGGATGCGGCCCAGACTAACGCCCAGCTTTTCTAGCACGCGAGCCGCGACGGAATCGGACTCCCGCACAAGCCCGAGGAGAAGGTGCTCGGTGGAGACGTATCCTTCACCGAACTTTTGTGCCTCTTCTTGGGCATAGAACACGACCTTTCGTGCTCGCTCCGTAAATCTTTGCCACATATCAGTTTTTCCTCGCCCTTCGGCTTGACTTTATAGACATGGATTCCATGTAGGTTGTTCTACGTTGTGACCCTGTATTTCGGACGGCCCGGCCGAACGCATTGACGCAAGTCTGCCGTGGCTCCAGGGACAAGGCCCTCAACCTCCTGAAATTACCATGGCTCACGTCGGTTCCGCCGAGCCTTGGGACTATTGTCGGCGGCTGAAGGCCGGGCCCCAAGTCGATCCCGCAATTTTAAGGTTTGGTTAAGGTTTCGCCGAATGCGCGAGTGTCTTAACCTGGGTGGCGTTGAATATTTCTGGAGCTTTTTCCCATGAAGAACCTTAATTTAATTGCCTCGCTGTTGATCGCGTCCTCGCTTGCCCCGATGGCGCTCGCCCAAGATATCTCCATCGAAGCAGATGAGAACCTGACCGTCCAACCGGCGGGTCCCCGCCAGGGAGCCAACGGCCTCCGATTTTTGAACGTTCAGGGTCCGGATAACGGGAACTTCGCCAGCTTCGGCGTCTTCTCTATCAATCCGGCCAACGCCTCGGGTTCGCTCACGGGCTACTCCGGGATCCGCTTCCAGGTCACTCAAGCCAATGCCGGGTTCACGATTTCGGATGGGATCTTTGACCTCTTTTTGGTGCAAGAGCAAACCCAGCCGTTCCTGCAAACCAATGCGAACTTGACCTTCGACGTCGCCAATTCGCCTTCCGGGCTGGATGCCGACCTGAACCCAAGCAGCGCCCCGCTGATCAAGGTCAGCACCCTGACGAACTATTCGGTTCTGAATCCCTCGGGGACGACTTATGACATCTCGCTGGATCTGACCGGCGCGACCGGATCGTTCATCAGCTCGGCGATCGCCAACGGCCAGCGACTTCGATTTGCCTTTGCCGTCGCTCCTGAGAGCCTCGACCTGAGCGCGGACGGAAACTTTGCCGGATACGACAACAGCACCCGACCTGGCCCGACGCTGGTCTTCGACTTCCCGAACGCGGTGAACGGAACTCTGAACCTGACCGACTGGAGCGGCAATACGGACGCCGAGTCGGCCACGTTCGAGATCTTCGACGGATCGACCGGCGACATCATCGAATCGATTCCGGGAGTCAACCTCAATGACGATGGGTCGTTCGGATTCGATCCGCTGACGAATTCGGGGACCTACCGTCTGCGAGCCAAGGTGAGCCACTGGCTGAGCAAGGACCTCGGTTCCTTTGACTTCGGTGCGCAGATCACGGGAGCCAATGGGGCGCTGCTGAACGGCGACATCGATGGCGACAACAGCGTCACGATTTTCGACTACATCGAGCTCAGCGGAGCCTTCGACCTGAGCCTTGGCCAAACCGGATTCCTCCGCAATGCCGACCTCGATGGCGACGGCAGCATCACCATCTTCGACTACATCGTCTTGTCGAACAACTTCGACATCAGCGGCGAGTAGTTTCACCCGCGTTTGCCCCCGGGAGGTTGGACCTCTCGGGGGCATCTTCTTTCGGCATAACGGGGGACCAAAGTCCCTCTTTTGGAACCCCGAAGGCGAAACGTTTTTCCTAGTCTCTGGTGACTGGATTTGAGTCTAAAGAGGTTCAGAAATCCGGTGGAAACCAGGTTGCTTTTCGGCCACCTGCCCCGGGTACCTTCCTCTGCGGTTCCAACCAGTACCGAGCCCTGATGAAAAAAGCATTTACCCTCGTTGAACTCCTCGTGGTCATTGCGATCATCGCAATCCTGGCCGCGATTCTCTTCCCGGTCTTTGCTCAGGCCAAGACGGCGGCTAAGAAGACTCAAGGTCTGAGCCAGTCCAAGCAAATTGGAACCGCGCTGCAGATCTACCTCAACGATTCGGATGACGTCTTGCCTCCGTACCGGTTCACCTCGGCTACCCAGAACATCAACCCGTTCTATCTCAAGCTCCGCGCGGCCAACGATCCCCGAGCCGCCACCCTTGAGAGCCGAGGAGCGAACACGATTCGCGCCGTGTTCTTCAACCAGCTTTTGGCACCGTACGTCAAGAACGATCAGATCTGGCTCTCGCCGGGCAACGGCAACGGTTGGGTCAACTTCCAAGACAAGGGTAGCCACGATCCCGGATTCCACAGCTATGGTGGACAAAACAGCTACGGCGTCAACAACTACCTGCTGACTTCAGTCAACGAGACCTCGGGCAGCCCGATGAGCTCGACTGCCGTCGCCGAGCAGAGCAACACGCTCCTGATGATTGACGCGACCTACTACAACACGCTTCCGGCTCAACCGGTCGGAAGTCGATTCTGCAAGTTGAACGGCTATGATCCAACCAACGGCCGGGCCACGAGCTCCTACTTCCACTACTGGAAGCACCTCGGCAACAGCGCGCTCAACTTCAATGCGCTCGGTAACTCGGATCCGGACAACGCGACCAACGCCAACGTCATCAAGCAGATCGAGAACCGATACAGCGGAACGCTGAACATGGTGCGAGTGGACACCAGCGCCAAGGCCATCACCGCCCGCGAAGCCGTCTACGACCTGCGAACCAAGGGTGCCCAGAGCTTCTGGAACCCGACCAAGACGGCCTGCGAATAAGGCTCGGCTCGTCATCCGGTTGAATCAGGCTCCTGCCGCCGGGCAGGAGCCTCTTCTTTTGATGCATCCCCGCATCTTTTCTGGTCGTCCCTAGCTACAATACGAATCATGAAGAGCGCGGGCAGAGTTGGGTTTTTGGCAGTCGTATTCATCGCGATGTTGGCCGGAGCCTATGCGATTCTCCAGCGCAGTGCCTTTGCGCCCAAAACCGAAAGCTACTTTGCCGAATTCGCCGACGCCGGTGGGGTGGCAGTCGGAGCGAGGGTCCTCTTGGCCGGGGTTCAGATCGGCCAAGTTGAAAAGGTCGAGCTCGCTCCGAGCGGAAAGGCCCGACTCACCTTGGCCGTGATGCGCGGGACCAAGATCCCCCAGACCAGCATCGCGGTTCTGCCGACCGCCTTGATCGGGATTGGTGACCGCCAGATTGAGCTGACTCCGGACAAGCCGACCGATGTGGCTCTAGCCCCGGGAGCGACGATCCCCGGTGAACTCAGAAGCCCTCTGCAGGCCTTTGCCCCCGATAGCGAAGAGACGGTAAAGGCTCTTAATCAGACCCTGAACACCACGACCAAGATGCTGGAGAGCCTCAACACCTTAGTGAGCGATCAGGCTCTCAAGCAGGATCTTCAGAAGCTCTTGCAAAGCAGCGCTCAGACGGCCGAATCCTTCGGCAAGCTGGCGGGTCGTTTCGACCAGACCTTG
Organism: Chthonomonas sp. UBA2391; assembly: GCA_002343825.1. Classification (GTDB taxonomy): domain Bacteria; phylum Armatimonadota; class Fimbriimonadia; order Fimbriimonadales; family Fimbriimonadaceae; genus UBA2391. The sequence continues at coordinate 27,727 of DDSL01000111.1, read as the reverse complement.
GCCCAGAACCAGGCGGTCATCAACGCCATCCTGCGCAATGGTCAGACCGTGAGCCGGGATCTCACGCGGATGAGCGGATCGTTCGCGAAGATCGTCGAGAGTGGGGAGCTCCAGGGCAATCTGGACCAGGTGGTTACGAAGTTAACCGGCGCCCTTGACGCCGGGACGGCGATGGTGCAGGACATGCGGGCCGTGATCAATAACCCCGAACTGCAAGGGAGCTTGAAGGAGATCATGGCCAACACCGCCACGATGACCAAGACGGGCACCGAGATCGCTGAGAACACGAACACCTTGATCGAAAAAGGGATCGAGGTCGGAGAAAACGTCAACCAGTTGATGATCAAGGCCAACAAGCTGGCCGACGAAGCCGGTGAACTTTTCGATGAAGCCAAGAAGCGCCTGATGGGCTTGGGCGAATCGAGCGGGGGAGTGCTGGGCGGGGTCCGCAACACCAAGGTTCAGGCCGATGTCTTTCGAGAAACCGAACCCAACCGATGGCGCACCGATGTGAACCTGGAGGTACCCCTTGGGAAGAACGAACTTCATCTAGGGATGTGGGATGCCTTTGAGAGCAACAAGATCAACCTCCAGCTTGGGAAGAAATTCAGTCCGAATACGCGGCTTCGGTACGGCGTTTATGGGAGCAAAGCCGGTGCCGGGTTGGATTACGATCTTGGTAATGGACTCGGCCTTCGGGGGGACGTCTTCGGGTTGAACCAGACCCGATTTGATCTCAAAGCCCGCTACCAGATCAATCGGGATGTCCACGGCTGGCTGGGTCTTGATCGGGTTTTCGATCGGAACTCGATCACGTTTGGTATCGGGATTCGACCGTAGTCGGGTATCCTTTGAGATTAGTTTGGCCGGAGCACCGGCCTAACTCCCGAGCGCGAGAGCGCCCACGGAACCCGAGGACAGACTCAGATGAAAGTTATTCTCCTGCAAACCGTGCCCAAAGTGGGCAAAGAAGGCACCATTGCCACCGTCAAGGACGGCTACGCTCGCAACTACCTCTTCCCCCGGAAGATGGCGATCCTGGCGGACAAGACGCAGGTCAAGGCTCTGGAAGCCCGCAACGCCCGATTGGCGGCCAAGCTTGCCGAAACCAAGGCCAGCGCCGTCAGCCTGAAGGAAAAGCTCGAAGGTCAAACCCTGACCCTGGAAGGCAAGGTCGGAGCCGACCAAACCCGACTCTTTGGCGCCATTACGGCCCAAGATATCGCCGACGCGATCAAGGCCAACCTCGGAGTTGCCCTTGAGAAGAAGCAGGTCGGGATCCTGGAGCCGATCAAGCGACTCGGTAGCTACAAGATTGCCCTTGACCTGCACCGCGAAGTGGACGCCCACATCACCGTCAACGTCATAGATCCGAATGCGGTCGTCGTCGAAGCTCCGGCGGAAGAAACTCCGGCCGCAGCTGAAGAAGCCACTGAAGAACTGGTCGAAGCCTAAGCGGGCAGACCCAATTTCGACTTGGCCCCTGGTGCTCCGCGCTGGGGGCCAAGTCGTTTTTGCCCCACCGGGGTCCTTCAAAAAGTGCCAAATCATGGTAAACCCGCGAGGGCCTGGGGTGAACAACCCGGGGTTTGAGGCGTTCAAGCCTCACAAGATGGATCTGAGTCTGGGAGTCCGAACGTTGCCGATGCCCCCCCGCCTGGACGCTCAAGCGGAGCGCGATCTCGTTGAACTTGCTCGCCGCCGTAATCTCGACGCGTTCGGTCGCATCGTCGATGCCTACCAGGCCCGCGTGCTCGGCTTCGTGCGGCGGATGGTCAAGGGCCAAGAAGATGCCCTGGACATCACCCAAGAAGTCTTCATCCGAGCCTTCCAGGCGATGGACCGATTCGATGGTCGGTGCGGTCTCAAGACATGGCTGTTCCGGATCGCCTACAATCTTTGCGTCGATCGAAGCCGGAGATCCGACCGATCCGCCACCGAAGTCAGCCTTGAATTTTCGGACCCCGAAAGCGAACCCCGAGAGTTTGCCGATGACCGCTGGAATCCCGAAGCGGTGATCCTCGGCGATGAGCTCCACGGGATTGTCGAGGCGGCTCTGGCCAATATGAGCCCGAAGCTCAAGACCGTTTTGCTCATGCACGACGGCGAAGAAATGGCCTACGAAGAGATCGCCGAAACCGTTGGAATCCCCGTAGGAACCGTCAAGAGCCGACTTTTTCTTGCTCGAAACCACCTGAAAACTGCAATCGAAAGCTACCGCCAAGGAGAAACTCACCGATGAACCCCGAACTGCTGAAGAAACTCGCTGAAGAAGCCCCGCTGAGTCCGGCCGAGCAGGCCGAACTGGATGCGGCGCTGGGCGGGAGCGCGGCGTTCTCGTCGGCGGTTCGAGATCTGCCGACCGAAGAACCCAGCATGGTCTGGCGCAGCGAACTGAATGAGAAGCTGGCCGCCATCGGCGCGCCCAGCAAGAGTAAGCTATCAGGATTCTGGTGGAAGTTGGCCGCACCGGTCGCGGCAACGGCGATCATTGGGGCCGCATTCTTGATGAACCGACCCGAAGTGGCCAGTTCACCGGCGGGAATCGCGTCTGCGAGCGTGGAAGAAGAAATCTGGGGCACTCACTTGGAAATGGCGAGCGCGATGGATGTCGCGGAGAGCTATGCTCCGGTGAAGAACGGGGTAGAGACCCCGACTGGAGAATGGATCGAATGGAGCAGTACCGACCTCGAGTCTTTCTGAGTTCGCTTCTGGCGTTCGGTTTGATCCTGCCGGTCTTGGCCCAACGCGGGCCCGGAGGAGATGCAGTTCGAGATCTCCCCGCACCGATCCGGCTGATGCTGGACCGCGCCGGCAAACAGCGCTACACCGGCCAACGGGTCGTCGAATTTCGGGCCGAAGGTAACCGAATCCGAAACACCGAGGTCGTGACCGTCGATGGTCGATTCAGCCGTACGGAGTTCCTCACCGGATCCGACGCGGCAGGCCAGATCATCATCGATGGTCCCCGTGGGCGGCAGCACTTCTACCCTGATCGTAACGAGATCATCGTGGGACCAAGCCCCAAAGACGAGGGTGTCGCTCGGTTGCGTATGCTCCTGAAGAAGCGCCGGGAAGGCGCTCTGCGGATGACTTTTTCGGCCGGAGGCAACATCGCCGGTCGCGCGACGCTACTGATGGCGGTTGCGGACCGGGCCGGAAACTCGATCCAGCGACTTTGGGTGGACGAAGCGACCGGTTTGCCCCTCAAGCGCGAACTCTACGATCGAGTGGGGACCAAGACCGGGTCGTTCGAATTCACCCGGATCAACTTTGCCCCCCGCATCGATCCGAAAGATTTTGAGATCAACCGTCGAGGGGCGAAGATCGTCCCGATTCGAGACATCTTGCTCGGCAAAGCAAAGGAACTCGGGTTTACGGTCTATTCGCTGCCGGACACGACCGGAGCCGCTCTCCAGAATATCCGGATCGTCGACCTCGCGGGTGGAAAGGGTCTGGTGCAGAGTTTCAGCCGTGACGGTCGGGTGCTCACCCTTTTCCAACTGAAGTCCGCGGTCAATATGGAGCGACTCCAGCGGGCCTCGGGTGGTCGCGGAAAGGCGCACCGATGGAATGTGGGCGGCTACACATTGGTTTTGGTCGGCGATCTCCCCCCGGCTGAACTCCAAGCCCTGGCCAAACAGGTCCGTTCGCTCTAGAAGTACCAACTGTTGAGGTCGTGACAGGAGCCTTCGATTTGCAGGCCCGACTCAATGAGGTTGGAGACAGCCTTTGCAATTTGCACCCACGAGAGATTCTTCCGACTATCCGGGTGGTCAAAAATTGCCAAGATGCCGTGATGGGCCGGTGTAGTGCGGGCCAACTCGAGAAAGTCACTCACGTTCTTCGTGACGATCGTATCGCCATGGTGCTGTGCCCAGGTCCAGATCTTGAGATCATCCGCTCCCTGGAGCCCTGCCGAATAGACGGTTACCGCCGCGTGGCCAGAATCTCGGAGTGCCGTCACGAGCTGCTTCGCGGCGCAATTCTCATCGAGAAGGAGCCTCATCGACTCCGGAGAGTGACCGTGTCTTCGGCCCGCGAGCGGTCCTCCACGGCTTCGTGATGGATCAGCTCTTGATGAGCATCATAGTAGGCTTGAGCCTCGCGAACCGCTTCTATCGGCAAATCCCAGGTTTCGGCGGCGGCCTCTGGGGTCTGTCCGTTGGCCTTCATTGAGAGAACCAGCTGACCGGCTAGGAGACGACGACCCCTCAGGGCGGCTTGCTTTCTCCAAGGGTGCGACCTGCGAACGAGATACCGATACCCTGGAAGGGATTCTTCGACGGAGGTCCCAGAGGGGGCTTCTTGGACGGATCGCACCACATCCAGAGAAGCCCTGAGCGACCAGGTCAAGGCCTCTTCTTCCGAAGACAAACCCAGTCGCTCCTTCAATAATCTTAGGGCGGTTAAGTTTTCCGGAGTAATAGAAACTCCACTGATCGAGTTCTGGTCAGGCGGTCCGGCCATATCGTTACAACTAAAGTATACGATGCCGAACGCCAAACCGGACAAATTCCTACTGCAACAGCCGAGTTGGGTTTTGCAGGAAACCGCGAACGACGTTCATGAACTTTGCCCCGATTGCGCCATCGACCACGCGGTGGTCGAACGAGCCGGTGATGTTCATCATCGTTCGGATCTCCAGTTCATCTTCATCGGTCACGACCGGGCGCTTGCGGGTCGAACTGACCGCGATGATGCCGGCGTTGGGTTCATTGATGATCGCACCAAAGGTATCGACGTCCAGCATTCCCATGTTGCTGATGCTGAAGGTCGAACCCGACATTTCGTCCGGTAGAAGCTTTCCGTCTCGGGCCTTCTTGACCAGTTCGCGAGCTCTGTCGCTCAGCTGGCGGAGGCTCATGGCGTGGGCATTTTTGATCACCGGGACCAAGAGACCGTCATCGACGGCGGCCGCGATGCCGATGTGCACCGCACCGTGTCGGAGAATATGGTCGCCCTGGAACGTCGCGTTGACTTCGGGCATTTGCTGAAGGGCCAGCGCGGTGGCCTTGACCACGAAGTCGTTGATGCTGACCTTGCCGCTCTCTTGCGATTCGAAGAGGCTCCGAAGTTGCAGAACCGGCTCCATGTCGACCTCAAGGGTGACGTAGAAGTGCGGCACCGTCGACTTTGCGTGGGTGGTGCGCTCGGCGATGATCTTGCGGAGGAAATTGAGCGGGACCTTGGTGTCTTCGGCCGTCGGGGCGATCGGCTGGAAGCTCGGAGCGGGGGCAGACGTGGCAGCAGCAGGGGCCGGCTTCGTCGCGACCGAACCGTTGCCGATGGCGGCTTGGACGTCTTTCTCGACGATCCGGCCACCGGGGCCCGAACCGACGAGGTGGTTCAAATCGATGTGGTTTGCCGCGGCCAGCTTTTTGGCCAAGGGGCTCGCCTTCACTCGGTCGGCAACGGCGGTTCCGCCGACGCTGCTTGCCGCGGCGCCCGTGGTGGCGGCGGCGGGAGAAGCATCTTCTTCTTCTTTGGCCGGGGCTGCTTTGCGGTCGGCGCTACCCCAGTCGGCAGGAAGAGTCTCACCTTCTTTTAACAAGGCGGCAATCGGGATACCCACTGGAACGGTTTGGCCCGGTTGAACAAGGATGCCTCCGAGGATGCCGCTACCCGGAGATTCGAGCTCCAGCGTGGCTTTATCGGTCTGAATATTGCCGATGACCTCTCCGGTCTTGACCTTTTCGCCCTCTTTCTTCAACCATTCGACGAGGGTGCCTTCTTCCATTCCGTCGCCCATCTTGGGCATGATCACTTCGGTCATTTTTCTGATCCCTGCTACGTGCAGAGGATACCGCGCGGCGGCGTGATCGAGCCTGAAGAGCCCGCGGGCGGAGCCGTTGCTCGCGGCGAGCGAGCAGAGATTTCCTGACCATCGGCCCCTGGAAAAGTGACAATGGAGGAGATTATTCCAGCATATTTGCTGGAGGCTCATCGCTATTTTTGCTGTACGATGCACAGCATGAGACCATGGTTGGTTGGGATAGGGATTCTTTCGGCCGGTGTTGCGTCGGCGAATTTGTTCGTGAACGGGGACTTTGAGGCCGGGAACTCGGGCTTTTCTTCGGACTACGTGTTCGCGAGTTCGAACTCGAGTGAGGGCCAATACACGGTTTCTTCCATGCCGAGCAGTTTTAACGGAGCCTTCTTCAACATCGGCGACCACACATCGGGTACGGGCAAATACATGGTCATCAACGGGGCGACTTCCGGATCGCCGGCCGTCTGGCGGCAGACGGTTGGGATCCTGCCGAATACGACCTACTACTTCTCGGCCTGGGCATCGACTGCGGTCGGCGGGGGACCGGCCGTACTCCAACTCAAAGTCAACGGCAGCAACGAGGGTTCTTCCTTCCAATTGCCCAACAACGTGGGGAGCTGGGTCGAATGGACGGTGAGTTGGAACTCTGGGGCAGCCACCAGCGCGACTTTTGAGGTCATCAACTCGAATCTAAGCGCTTTTCCTAATGACTTCTATCTCGACGATATGTCGGTCGTCGTGCCGGAACCGGCGTCCCTTCTTGGAGTCGGTTTCGGAAGCCTGCTTTTGGCTCGGCAAAAGCGCAGGAAATAGGCCCTATTGAATTCAAAATAGGTCTTGTGATCTGCTGGCCTCGGGTTTTCTGCCCTGGTTCCCAATCTCTTTAGAGGGTTGGGAACTTTCCTTGTGTCAGGTCCGATATCCCTTTGATCTGGACGCAACGTCCGGAAGTTGGTATGGGGAAGATGAATCGATTCAAGCCTTTGGCCCTTATGGCCGCCACTCTCGTTCTGATCGGACAATCGCCGATCGTTTTTGCTCAAGCGGAAACCACCAAGGCGCCCGAAGCCGGGAAGCCCGCGGAGCCGGCCAAGACCGAAAAGGATAAGGCCCAAGAGGACTTCGAAAAAAGCATTAAGGATCACAAAAAACAAGAAGGACTCTTCAATGTGTACACCAAGGGAGAAGCCGTTCAGTTTGAGATCCCAAAGGATAAGTTTGGTCGAGATCTCTTGATCTATAGCGCCCTCAAAGAATCTCCCGAAGGCAGCTATAGTGGCGCGGCGGGGAACCGTGGCGTGGTCCGGTTTGAACTCCGGGGCGATAAGGTCCTTCTGCGATTGATCAGCTTTGAGAACCGAGCCGAGGGCGACCTTGCCCAAGCTGTCCGGATCAGCAATGTGCAGCCGATCGTCGCCGCTTTCGACGTGAAGGGCACCAGCGCGGCCGGGGGCACCCTGATCGACATGAGCCGAACGCTTAAGAGCGAGATTCCTGAGCTCAGCGTCCGCTTCGTGATGGGCGGCGGCAATCCCGACGCGAACCGGACCTTCGTTGAGCGCGTTACGGCCTTCCCCGAGAACATCAACATCGAAATGTTGATGACTTTTGTCGGCGGGGGCAACAACCAGCTCGGGCCCTTGGCCGCTCTGTTGGGTCTTCCCAGCCGCAACACCAACACGGGTCTGATCCACACGAGCATCGTGCTTTTGCCCGAAGACCCGATGATGGGCCGATACTACGACGCCCGAGTCGGCTACTTCAACTACCCGTTCACGCAGTTCCGCAACGAACAAAGTGGAACCAAGCCCCGCTCCTACATCGCCCGCTATCGCCTCGAAAAGAAGGATCCCAAGGCCGAGCTGAGCGAGCCCGTCAAGCCGATTATTTACTACATCAGCCAAGAAGTCCCGGCTAAATGGCGAGACTACGTCAAGAAGGGAATTGAAGACTGGCAACCCGCCTTTGAATCCGCTGGATTCAAGAACGCGATCATCGCCAAGATGGCCCCGACCAAGGAAGAGGACCCGAACTGGAGTCCCGAGGACGTGCGCTACTCGGTGGTTCGCTGGGCGGCCCTGCCGATTGCCAACGCAATGGGACCGCACACGGCCGACCCCCGCAGCGGCGAGATCCTCAGTGCCCACATCATCATGTGGCACGACATTCTGAAGCTCAACCAAGGGTGGTACTTCACTCAGGCCTCGCCGAGCGACCCTCGCGGCCGCCGACTCCCAATGCCGGATGACCTGCAGGGCGAACTTCTTCGCTTTGTGGTCGCCCACGAGGTCGGTCACACCTTAGGATTACCGCACAATGGAAAGGGAAGCGCGATGGTGCCGGTGGCCTGGCTCCGTGACCCTAAGTGGACCTCTGAAAACGGGACCGCGACCAGCATCATGGACTATGCCCGGTTCAACTACGTCGCTCAACCCGGCGACGGGGCTTACCTAATGCCCAAGCTTGGGATCTATGACAAGTTCAGCATCAAGTGGGGTTATGCGCCGCTGAATGCACGGACCCCCGACGACGAGGTCCGAACGCTGGACACCTGGGCCGCGGCCCAAGTGACCAACCCGTTGCTGAGGTTCTATGACAACTTCAACAGCGCCGACCCGACGGCCCTCGCCGAATCACTGGGCGACGACCCGGTGCAGGCTTCGAGCTACGGAGTTGCGAACCTGAAGCGCGTGATGGAGTATCTGGTTCCGGCGACGACAAAGCTGGGAGAGGACTACTCGCTTCTGGCCGAGATGCATAGCGAGGTCGTGGGTCAGTTTGGCCTCTATATCAGCCATGTCGGGACCGTTGTCGGTGGAGTGGTCGAGACCAACTATCACAGCGGTCGGGGCGGGGAGGTCTATGTTCCCGTTCCGAAGGCCCAGCAATGGAGTGCGGTCCAATGGTTGATCAAGAACGTTCTCGACACTCCGCACTGGCTGATGCGCCGCGATGTGGTCACCCGGCTGACCAACGGCGGCCCGGGGGCTCGACTCCTCCAACTGCAGAATCAAGCGCTGAACTCGCTGCTCAACAATGCTCGAATGGGCCGAATGCTCGCCAACGAGTCGATGAACGGAGCCAACGCCTACACACTTCGCCAGATGATGGATGACCTCCGGGGCGCGGTCTGGGCCGAGCTGCAGCTGAATCGACCGGTCGTGGATGGATATCGTCGCGCTCTGCAACGTAGCTATGTGCAGAACCTGATCGGCAAGATCCCTAGCTACACCGCCGACCAGCGTGCCTATGCGACGTGGGACCTTTCGCTGCAATATGCGGCCATCCAGGGGGCTCTGCCCAAGGTGACCGACGAGGTGACCAAGGCTCACCTGAGCGACCTCGGGCGGATGATTGACTTGGCCCTGAAGTTCCCGCCGACCACGGCGGCTCCGGCTCCTAATCCGTTCGAATTCCTCTTTGGAATCGAAGACGGAGATCAGCCGCTGCACCGCGGCTGCGGCCACTGCCTAGCCACGGCTCGCGTCCGCGCACTCGGTAAGTAATCTGCCGAGAAGGCATCAGAATAGTGGGGCGGCGATGATCTCGCCGCCCCCTTTTTTCATGAACGAGTCTCAGTACCGCGCGGGATAGACCTGGTCTGCAACTTGCTTTCCGGTTTCGTCGAACGCGGCGAGTCGGATCACGCGGTCCTTATCCTCATATTTTGATTTGAACTTGATGATGTATCCGCGTTTGATCGCGTCGGAGATCCCGAGTTCGGGAAGGTTGATGACACCGTTCCACGGCATGGGACGCCAGGTTCCGCCTGTGAGGTCACTGATGACCTTGGCGTCGGGATGGGTACCGGCGGCGCGAGTGCTCGCGGGGCCCGATTGACCGGAGAAGTCATACGATCGAGTGGATCCACCGGGCGAGATCGTATGGACCACGGCCGAGCCGGTCAGGAGGTTGCCCATCGTATCGACGGTCCAGTCCGTGAAGCTCGTGCCATCGCCGGCATAATGCATCGGAGCATCGGTCATGACGATCATCACTCGGGCCGCATCAGGCCGCCAAGCCGCGCCGGTGAAGGCGTCTCCCATGGCCGTCATCGGGTTCTCGGGGACATCGTCGCCTCCCGAGGCAAAGAGTCCGCCGACCCACGTGCTAAAGGCATCTACATCTCCCGAAAGGGCATAGAAGCCTTCGGTGGTGTCGCTAAAGGTGGTTGCGCCGACCTGGACATCCTGTCCACTCTCTTTGAGGTCTTGGACGAAGTTGATCACGCTGGATCGGACTCCGTTGATCTCGCCTCCCATCGATCCCGTCACGTCGAGGATGAACATGATGTCGAGCTTTCCGCCGCCTTCGGTGGCTTGGGCGACCTCGATCGGTAGCTTCTGGATGTCGTCTTCGAGGACCACGAAGTTCTCTTCGGTCAGCCCGTCGAGCGGCTCCCCGCTTGCCTTTTCGATGACCGCGGAGAGCGTGATCCGGATCGTGTTGGGTTCGCTGGGGTCTTGACTGACGTTGCCACCGAGAGTCCAGTTGTCCTCGTCAATCCACCCGGGAAGGGCCAGGAGTTCGAGCTCGGCGGTGTTCTCGGTGTGCGGGGCGAGAATCGTTTCCTTGCTGGCACTCACGATGGTTCGGCCCCCGGCGATCTTTCCCCGAGCCTCCACGGTCGCGTCTCCTGCCGGGAGCTCATCGAAGATCACCTCGGACGTTCCCCTCGGGAAAGTCTTTTTGAACTCGCCCGATTCGGTCTTGACGACGACTTCGATTTCACTGGTCTCGTCGGGAATGACGCGAGTTGGGCTGCCCGGCCACTCGATTTGGAAGACCAGGCGCGAGGTTCCCGTGGCATTGAGAGTCGTGGCGGACGGATCTCCTGACCCGCCGCATCCGGCGAGGGCTAGGACGGCCAGGCCGCCAGTGACGAAGAGTGCGTTTCGGAGGATGTTTTTCACTTGACTACCACCTTGAGGTCGCCGGTGGACGTGACTTCGACGCGAGCCGAAGCGGGGAGGGAGATGATTGCGTTGGCAAAGTTGGTCAGGTTGTAGCCTGCCATCGCAACGTCGATGAGTTGGAACGTCTTCTTGAGGAAGAACTTCAGGGTTGTGCCGAGCCCCATGCGGGAGGCAATCGCTCGCCAAAGTGCTTCGTCTGAGCCGATAACCTCGGCGCCGACTTTGACAAGATCAATGGTGCTGGCGATCATCCCGCTAGCATCACCTCTCCGGGCTGATTCGACAATGGAACGGGCCGACCCGAGTGCTCCTGGTGTGGCCGCAATCTTCTCGATCAGGTTGCGAATCTGTTCAGCCCCAAGGAGCGCGTTGAGACCAAGGACCGCGTCCAGGACTGGTAAGGCGGCGTACTCGAACACGGTGTTGAGGTTCGCCGTATCCGTGTCCGCGTTGATTGTTTCGCTCCCATCATTGAAGCCGAGACCTTTGATGAAGTAGACCGACCGGGTGGCACCTGTGTCGGGGTTCATGTCGATTTTGTCGGTGCCTGCCGCGCCGGCTGCACCCACGCTCAGAGTGAAGATCGAGCCCCAACTAGCCGTTGCTGCGCCGGGGAGCTTCAGGTCTACGACTTGTTGTCGCTGCGGGGTCCGACCCCTGAAGTCCTGGCGGACGACCACCACCCGGCGGAACCCTTGGTTTTCGAACCGGACATCTACTTGTCCCCCGGAGCCGAGGGTGGCGGAGAACTTCACCGCGCCCGCTAAGTCCCGGTCGAGTTTGACTCCCCGACTGTCGCTAAACTCACGGACGGCCGCATCCACGGCGGCACGGACCGGCTCTGAGGCGAGAACCGTCGCCAGGTCCGACCCTGCTTGGGAGGCGAGCAGGTCTCTCAGTTCGCCAAAGGCCCCGAGGCTGGGGATTCCTTGAAGCCTGGATCTCGATTCGGCTCGGTCGGACGAGAAGACGCCGCTGGCCATGAAGACCAACGCCTGGGCAGTGGAATCAGGACTGAACTCGAGTTCTCCGGTGAAGTCTGGGTGGTCAAAGGCGATGCCGACGAGGCGGTCCTCGGAGTCATGCGCAAAGGCTAGCTGAGGCCCGGCGAGCGATGTGCGAAGGGTGTCGTCATCCGCGAGCGGGACGCTCTCGGAGAAGAGGGAAGTGGCAAGCAGGTCCTCGCCGAGCGATGGGTCCGAAGAGGCCGGCCTTTGGCGAGACACGAGGTCGAGTTCATCCGTGGCTTGAGCGATCACTTTGTCCGCGCCGCCTCCGCCACACCCCGCCAACGAGCCCAATAGCGCGGTGGCCAGGGCGAGATGCAATGTTCGATTGAGGAGTTTCATAGGCTTTCGTTGTCCTTGCTCCCGGCGGGTGGCCGGGGGCGATGCGCCTATGGTCCGATGGATCTTGCTCTTGGGGTGTCGCGTGGATCACGTCGCGGGTGTGATCGGGATCACATGGTGGGCGCGTGCCAGCGCCCCGGCCCAAGGCCAAGCCCTGGCTTCGGCCCGTGGCCTCAGCCCTGCCCCGGGGCGCAGGCGACCTGTCCGCTGTTGTTTGGAAAAGCTGAAAAGCTTGTCGCCGGGCGGGGGCGAGATCCAGGGGCCCCGGGCCCGACCGGCGGGGATCCCAAAAAGAACTTCGCCCGGCCCACTGAAGTGGATCGAGCGAAGTTGAGTCGTGTTGGGCGATCGGTTAGAAGCGGATTCCGGCGAAGATGCCGTAGCCATTCAGGCGGTTGCGGCTGCTTCCGACGTACTTGGCTTCGATGAAGACCGGAACCTGGCTCTTGGTGAACTCATAGCCCACGCCGACCTGATAGCTGAAGGTGGTGTGGTTCTTCTTCTGGTTCAACGAGTTCAGTTCTCGAGCAAAGCCGACGCCGACACCAGCGGTGTAGAAGATGCCTTGATTCGAGCGACCGACGTAATTCAACAGAACCGGGACGTGTCGAAAGTCCTTCTTTTGGTAGAGATCCACGGAGATGCTGTAGCTAGCGCCGTAGCTATTGCCCTCATTGGCAAATTGGAGATCTCCGAGCTTGTACTCAGCGCCACCGCCGATCCATTGCTTGCCACCGTTCTTCTTGGCCGCATCCGAATTCGGGAAGAAGATCCCTGCTCGAAGCGTAAGGCCCAGCGGGCGCGACTCTTGAGCATTAGCGATTCCTGCACTAAAGACGCCGACGAGCGCGGCGACCACGATAACCTTGTTCATCCTTGTGTAGTTTCCTCCGTAGGTTCCAGGGAGATTTACCCTGCACTTATCATAGCACGTGGCGTTTTTCTTGAGCCGCTTCTCGGATGATCTGGAGGGCCAATTCGGCCGTTTTGATCAGATCCTCGCGGCTCACATATTCCTCGTGAGTGTGGATCTTGTCCATACCCGTGGCGACCACGATGCTGGGGACTCCTCGAACGTTGAAAACGTTGGCGTCGCTCCCCCCAAGGGTGGTGCGGAGGGTCGGTTCGAGCCCGAGGCCTCGGGATGCCCTTTGGGCCACTTGGACCACTTGGGCATCGTCGGGAATCTGGTAGGCATCGTAATGCCGCTCGTGGGTGATCTTGGCCACCGCCCCGGTCTCGCTGGCTGCTTGTTCAAAGCGCTGGATCATGTGGTCCACCTGCGAATCCAACTCTTGGACATTGGTCGACCGGGCTTCGGCGTGGATCGTCACGGATGGGCAGACGACGTTGGTCGCGGATCCACCCTGGATGATGCCGAGATTGGCCGTGGTCTCGGGCCCGATGCGCCCTAGCTTCATGCCGTGGATCGCGCGCGCGGCGACCTCGATGGCGTTGATCCCCTCTTCGGGATGTTTGCCCGCGTGGGCCGGCCGACCGATGATCTCGATGTGCAGCTTGTCGTGAGTCGCCGTGCGGGTGACAAAGGTCCCCACCGGGGGGCCGGTATCGAGCACGTAGCCAAAGTCGATTTCGAGATCCTGAATCGGCAGCACCTCGGCGCCCTTGAGGCCAATCTCTTCGGCACAAGTGAGCAGGAGATAAACGTCGCCGTGGGGTTCTCCTGATTCCAAAATCGTCTGGACTGCCTCGATCGCTGGGGCCATCCCCGCCTTGTCGTCCGCCCCGAGGATCGTCGAACCGTCACTGTAGAAGACTCCGTCGCGCTCGATAATCTTTAAGCCTTCGGTCGGCTCCACCGTATCGAAGTGGGCGGAGAGATAGATTCTCGGTGCACCTGGCAAATTTCCGGGGAGCTTGGCAATCAGATTGTTAGCGTCGCCTCCAATGCGGCTGCCCGCTTCATCTTCCCAAACCTCTAGCCCGATTTGTTCGAGATACCGACGGGTCCAATCGACACAGCGACGCTCTTGAAGCGCCGGAGCATTGATGCGGCAAAGGTCGAGAAATAGTCCAATCAGCCGCTCCTCGTTGATCTTCATTCTCTCTGTTTTACCTGTTCCTATGTCTGCCTGTTATCCACGGGCGATCTCTTCATCGGCGTAAACTCCCGAGCAATGACTTTTCCGGTTACGATCGAAAACGTTGGGACGTTTGATGTGGAAGAAGGCACGAAGCTCGTGCGAGCAATCGAGGCCGCTGGAGTCGATATCTCCCACCGATGTGGAGGAAAGGCGCGTTGCACTACGTGCCGAGTCAAGTTCCATACCGACGAACCCGAGTACCTAGATGCGGAAAAGGAAAGTCTGGAAGAAGATGGGGTTCTGGGGCAGTTTCGACTCTCTTGCCAGATCCGTGTGGATCGGCCGATGCACGTCGAAGTCTTGATGCGAGCCAATGAGCAGGGCTGGGAACCTGGTCCGGAAGTTGAAGAATAACGAAAGATGAGCTCGCAGACTCCGGCTAGCCCTCGGATGACGGCCAATAGGGTTCAGTCCAAAAAAGGGAAAGAGAAGATCGTCTGCCTTACCGCATACGACTATTTCTCCGCAACCTTTGCCGACGCCGCAGGGGTAGACGTGATTCTAGTGGGCGACTCTCTGGGCAATGTTATTCAGGGGCATTCTTCGACTCTCCCTGTGACGTTGGACCAAATGGTTTATCACACCGAGATCGTCGCCCGGGCCGCCAAAAGAGCCTTGGTCGTCGCCGATATGCCCTTTGGATCCTATCAAGTCTCGACCTCTCAGGCAGTGGATTCGGCGATTCAACTGATGCGTGCCGGAGCGGGCGCCGTGAAGCTGGAGGGTCCGTACTATTCCGAGGTTCAGGCAATTCTGAAGGCAGGGATTCCCGTTATGGCTCACATTGGGATGACCCCGCAATCCGTCCATGCTCTCGGCGGATTCAAAGTCCAGGGAAAAACCGAATCGGACGGTGAGCGGCTCCTGTTAGAACTTCGAGCCTTGCAGGAGAGCGGAGCGTTTGCCGTCGTCTTAGAACTCATTCCTTCGGAGCTCTCCGAGCGGCTTACGCGAGAGACCTTGATGGCGACCATCGGGATTGGAGCGGGTGTTGGTTGCGATGGCCAAATTCAGGTTTTCCACGATCTCTTGGGCATCACTCCGCATCACCTCAAGCACGCTAAGCGCTACGGCGAGATCGGTCAAGCCATGCAAGATGCGATCGCGGCTTATGTCGGCGAAGTGAAGTCGGCCAGCTTCCCGACAAAGGATAACAGTTTTTGATCGTTCTGAAGTCCATTGATGAGGTCCGGCGATGGAGGTCGGAGCAATCTTCGACGGCCTTTGTCCCCACGATGGGGGCCCTCCACGAAGGACATTTGGAGCTTGTTCGAACCGGAAAACGGCTGGAGCCGAGTTGCTTGGTCTCCATCTTTGTCAATCCAACCCAGTTTGCCCCTGGTGAGGACCTTACTCGTTACCCTCGCCCGCTGGAGCGAGACTTGGAGCGATCCGAGGCGGCCGGGGTCGATGCGGTTTGGGTTCCGGAAATTGGCGATCTTTATGGGTCAAACGACGTTTGGGTGGAGGTTGAAGGAGTTTCGACTCAGTTCGAAGGAATTCACCGACCGACCCACTTTAGGGGTGTTGCCACGGTTGTGGCTAAGCTCTTTGGAGTGACACATCCCACTCGGGCGATCTTTGGGCTCAAAGATCTTCAGCAGTGTGCCGTGATTCGCGCCTTGGTGAAGGGCCTTTTTCTACCGATTTTGCTAGAGTTTGTCGAAACTGTCCGCGAATCGGATGGCTTGGCTCTCTCCAGCCGAAATCAGTATCTGTCGCCTGAGGAGCGCGCGATTGCCCCTAGCTTGTACCGTATTCTCACCCAGACATCGGAACAGGTCCTTAGCAGTTCGGGGAGTGAGGAGTGCGAGAGAATGTTGCATTCGGCGATATCTGAACTCACCGAGATTGGATTCACTGTCGATTATTTGGATTGGGCGAGCTTTGAATCCCTACTTCCCATAAGGGCCTGGGAACCCAATTCTCGGCTTGTCGCAGCAGCACGGATAGGTTCTGTTCGTTTGATTGATAACGTGCCCGTAGGACCTTAAAGAAGAAATTTTTCCTAATTCTTGAAACATGCGCTATGAGGTTAGGGGTAACATCGTCCTATCTTAGAGAAAGACGATGGCTAAGAAAGCAGCAGACATCACAAAAGCCCTTAAGCTTAAAGCTAAGCCCCGACCGAACGCTCTGACCTTTAGGGTTGGCGTCAAGAAGTACACGCTTCCGTTCGAAGTGCGTGCACTGAATTCGGATGGGTACCTCTTCGTTCATATTCCTCCCGCCGCTAATATCCTCAAGATCGAGGGTGGAAAGTTGACTGTTGTGGAAGATGACAGCAGCGCCGCCGAAGCTCAGGCATCTTTCCGCGAAAGTCGAAAGCGCGGTGGGCGCACTCGAGGTGCGACCAAGTCGGTTGAACTGGATCCTGCCATTGCGGATGCCTTGAAGAAGATCCCGAGCGGATACAAGCTGGTTTTCGATGCCAGCGGCGCCCCGAGACTGGCAAAGACCCGCAAGCGAAGCAAGTAACTTCGGTTTGCAATTTGATGGGAGAGACTTTGAGAAGAGTCTCTCCCATTTCGTTTCCGGTCTCCTCCGGATATACTCAAAGCCTCAACTGGCCGGCATAGCTCAGTGGTAGAGCGGCTGTTTTGTAAACAGCGGGTCGCGGGTTCGAGTCCTGTTGCCGGCTCCAGGTTGTAGGTTCAAAGTGGTCCGAAAGTCATTAGGCTTCCTATTGAAATCGGCGGTTTTGACGGCAGAGATGACGGCAGAGAAATTGGACTGCTATGAACTCGCCTAGACGCTCCCACAGAAGTTTGGTGGCCCCTGGCGCCGCCGCATCTATCCAGAACAGCCCTTTTCGGGGTTATGGCCTTTCCTGTGCGAACGGCTGGCGTCTTTTCCGTCTGACTTGGCCAGACGTCAAGTGCCGAACGCTCAAGTGCGAACAGCTGGGCCTGCACCACGATGCTTTTGGGGTTCGAGCGTGATTCAAATCGAGAGGAGTCAGTTTATTTCTGGACATAGGCTCGGATGGCTGGGACCCGTATAGGCTTCCGGATGGACCTCTGGTGAGTGCCGACGTCGGCTCCGGATTTGTCCTCATCCATCATCAAAAGGAATCCATCTAATCACCCGAATGGCTTAGTCCTCAGGTGACTTGAGCCTAAGCCGTCGAGTCTTGGGAGGTCTCCGCCCCTGGTTGACTTCATTCATCGTTTGGATCGGGCTCTGCCCTCGGGTCCACCAGGGTTCTACGTTCCGGGGCTGACGCGTGGATCGGCGGGGATCATCGGAAGAGGGCAAGATCCAGTTCGTCTCGTTCAGCCGTTTGACTGCGACATCGAAAGAGTTGATTCTTTTGAAACGGTATGCCTGGGGTGCGATTTGGTTCCACATCCGGTAGCGTTCGAGTCTTCTTTTAGTCGGAGTTCTGCTCAAAAACCATGCAAGCATCTGGGCGCGATCGGATTTGGACCGGGGCCACCTAGAGGTCAGGAGCTTCTGCCAGTCCGAGAATTGGCGGTCCGTAGTCTCGACTACGGAGTCGGTTCTCGGTTCAGAATTTTCTCGGAAGTGTTCGCCGAGTTCATTGAGAAGCTCTTCTTTTCTTGGGGAGTCTTTCGGTTGATCTTCGTATTCAAGCAGGATCCTCCTGGCATGGATTCGGTCCGAAAGACTTTTGCGGTCGCCCTCGGAGAATCTTCCGAGAATTAGGGCAGCCGCTTCTCGGAATGCCTTCGCGACTTCTTCCGGGTCCGCATTCGGGCTGGCGTGGAGCACGATCGCGGGGAGGCAGGGGGCAAAGAAGTCTTGGACCACGTCGGTTTCGATGGATTCGACCTGAGGCGTGTAATCGGTCAGGATATGGCCCATTGCCTCCGGAAGTCGCCAGCGATATCCCTCTCCCGGCTCGGCTGTTCCATCGGGAGCCAGACAAAGTGCCTTCGCAGCCGCCAGTAGATCATCGTGAGCAGCGGACCCTTGGGACAACGTGTACGCGGGTTTGCCCTTTTGCAGGAAGACATAGTGCGACGAAGGTTTTCCGTCTGGATGAGCGTTTTCCTCCAGCCATTTCCAAGCTTCCTCATAGCTTAGCGGTAACTCCACCGAACCGAAATACTTCTTCCGGAACTCCGCCAGCGGTTTCGGTCGCTTGGTTGAATCTTCATCCTCAAGGACGGTCCAAGTTGTCGTAATCCGGGCATAGGTTGCTACCTTTGCCGTGAGGCTCACGACGGTTTCGCGCTTCCGCGGCGAATCCCGGACCTTTGGCTTCTTCGATGATGGTCCTTGATTCAGCTCCACAAGCACCTCGTCGAGCTCGTAGTCTTCATCAGAGATTACGGTTGAGTCTGCTTTCTTCATCAATTGTAATAGACGGGAGAGCGCACCTAGAGTGCGCCGGAGAAAACATGAAGCAGCAAAATCTTCTGAAGATCGAAGAAGTCGCGGAGAGACTCGGGGTGTCCCGCGCACTCGTTTACCGTCTCATCCAAGGCGGAGTCCTGCCTCGGATCAAAATCGCGGGCGCAACTCGCGTCGCCCCCGAAGATCTGGAGCGATTTATCGAATCGTCCCGAGGAGGACAAGCATGAGTCAGTGGAAGGGCACGATCACCGAATATTCGGGGACTCGAGCTAAGTCGGGGGCGGCGAGAGAGCTCACCTGGGATGACATGCTGACTCGGCTCGCCAATAGGCATACGCGAGAGCAGAAAGATGGACCCGCTTTTGTGGCGGGATCCATCAAAGCAGGGACCACACGATCCGCGGCCAACGTGGATCAGCTCTCGTTGCTCGTGATCGATCTGG
This sequence comes from Chthonomonas sp. UBA2391, assembly GCA_002343825.1. Lineage (GTDB taxonomy): Bacteria > Armatimonadota > Fimbriimonadia > Fimbriimonadales > Fimbriimonadaceae > UBA2391. Next base: position 8,818 of record DDSL01000111.1, on the reverse strand, counting down.
ATACGGTCCAAAACCTTGAGGATCTAAAGGACTTGTGGGCGGGCTATACCTATGCGCTAGTCTCGACCCATTCCCACACCGATGGGCATCCCAGGCTCCGAGTGATCTTCCCACTCGTGAAGCCTGTTCCCGCGAGTCAGTGGAAAGAGATCTACACCGAGGCATCGGTTCGCCTTAGCCGGGGTCAGGCCGATCCGGCCTGCAAGGATCCTTCAAGACTGTGGTACTGGCCCAGCTGCCTGGTCGAGAGGGAAGCCTCCGCCATCAATGAATCTCATTCGGGGAGTCTCCTAGAACTTGTTCCGCCTGAACCCTTGCGTCCTATGGCGGCCAAGGAGCGTGGAAAGACTCCCAGAGGGAACGACTGGGCCTGGCTCTTGGAACCTCATGGATGGAACTTGGTCCGAACTTCGAGCGGAGTCGGGTATTGGGCTCGCCCCGGAAAAGACCCCACCTACGGACACTCGGCCACCACGGACTATGTGCCCGGGCGTCTCCATGTATTCAGTGCCGAGGCACTGCCCTTTGCCCCGGGAGAGAACTACACTTACCAAGAGGCAGAGGTCTTGCTTTCGGGAGGAGATCTCCCGGTTCCGATCCAGCAGGACTCGGGGCTAGCATGGCAACGGCTGCTCTTTGAGATCACGGGATCGGCGCAGTGCGAGTGGATCCGTGGGAGCGATGGAGAGTGTTATGTTCGCGGCGCGGCCAAGGGAGGCAGATTTGCTTGGGGACTGCGGTCGAGGCAGTTTGGAGACTATCTGCGGGTTGAGTATTACCAGCGCTTGGGGAAACTCATGGTTTCGGAGAACCTATCGCGATTCCTGGATTACTGCTCGGCACTGGCTTCCTCGCGACCGGTGCAACAGGTGGGTAAGCGTGTTCTCGATCTTGGGGAGTCCATTTGGTTGGACCTCGCTCGCCCTGACGGAAAGGTCGTGCGGATGACGGCCGACGGATGGGATGTGGTTGATGGTGCCGATGTGCTCTTTCGGAAAAGTGACTTCGATCGGGAATTGCCAGTTCCTGTGACCGGGGGCAGAGTACAGGACCTCCGTCCATTGGTGAACGTAGGGAGCGATCAGGAGTTTGCTCTCTTGGCCTGTTGGTTGGTCGGCTCGTTCTTTCCCGGATCAGCCTTGCCCCTGCTTTCGGTCCGAGGAGAGCAAGGGTCGGCAAAGAGCAGCCTCGCCCGGCTCCTCAAGCAGATCCTGGATCCTTCTGAGATTCGAATCGGCCCGCTTCTCACCGAAGTTCGTGATTTGCGTGCTCAGATCGTGAACAGCTACATTTTGGGAGCGGACAACCTGTCTTCTATCAACAAAGTCCAAAGCGACTGGCTCTGCCAATTGAGCACCGAGGGGAGCTTCTTCGCTCGTGAACTCTACTCCAACGTTGGAGCAAGTGTCGTGACCGGTAGGCGCCCGGTGATCCTCACCTCGATTGAGGACGTGGTGACCCGGGCAGACCTAAAGAGCCGGTCGGTAGTCCTGAACCTGCTGCCCATCACGAGTGGGTATCGCACCGAGTCAGAAATCCAGCAGGAATTCGAAGGTATCCACGCTGGACTTTTGGGAGCGCTGTGCAGCGCCGTGTGCTCAGCATTGGTGGCCAAGAGGAACCCTTCAGCCACGTTTCAGCATCGCTTGGCCGACTTTGTCCAGGTGGCTCAGGGCGCGGAGGCGGCTCTCGGGCTTGAGGAAGGCATCTTCCTCCGCGCTTTTGAGTTGAACCAGGTAGGGAACAGCCAGGATCTCTTGGAAAATTCCGAAGTCGGGTCCGGACTCATGGATGCGTTGGTGGAGCTAGGGCAAGGGCAGCATTCCTATACTGCCTCCGAATGGCTGGAGAAGATTGCAACCGCCCTTGGCGAGCGAGGCTCCAAAAAGCTACCCACGGCGAACCGATTTTGGAACGAAATCTCGCGGCTCTTGCCCGTGTTGCGGCAGCAGGGAGTGGAGGTCGTCCGGGCCCCGCGTCAAGGATCCTCCCGGCTCTATCGAATCTACTACGGCACCGTCACCAGCGTCACATCGTCACCGGCGAACTTGTTGACCCGTGACGATAGATGTGACGATCGCAGTGACGGTGAACTCTCGGCCGGGACGACCTCCCTTGAGTTCAACTTCGGCGCCAACGGTGACGGTGACGATCAGCAACCACAGAAACATTGGGAGAGGTAGGTTCGACGCGTAGTTTTGAGAATGAGTCGACACGCTCGAGTTACCAACCATTGTTCGGGGCCGGTATCGGCCACAGGTTCAGGCCCCGTGCCGCTTGGAATGCCGATAGAGGCGGGACCTGCGAAGTGGGTGATTCGCATCATGTTGGGGCAGATTATCTGATCTAAGCCTTGGGCTCATGTTTCTTTTTTTCAATCAGGATCTAAGTCTTGCCGCTGGTTTACTCGCCGTCGGCGAGACTCAATTCTTGTTCGGACTTGTCCGCCCCGCGCCTATCGCCGACTCGCAAGTATCCATCTCGAGCTTGGGTGAAATGGATATCAGCCGTGACTTGGTCTCCCTTTAGCTTGTGAAAAATCCCAAGTCTGTGATGGGAGGCGGCGACCCATCGGGGGTGCCCTTTCTTTTCCCAATAGATGAGAGCTTCCTGAAGGATAGGGAGGGCCTCCTTGAATCTCTTGAGATGGGCAAGCGCAATTGCTTTTCTGGCCCTCAGGTCGAGAGATGTCTCATCCTCGAAGCCAGAGCCCAGGGATTTGATTCCCTTGTCGAACCACTCGATGGCCTCATTGTGCGCCGATTTACGCATACTCAGCTCGCCGAGCCCCCGGCAAGCAGTTGCGATCACATACCGGTCTTGCACGCGCTGGCCGTATGCGAGGCATTCTAGATGGTCGGCACGTGCTTCCTCTACCCGGCCAAGAACGGCTTTATAGTTGGCCGCGACCTCTAGCGCTCCGTAATACTGGTCAGGGATGTCGAGATCTTTGAGATAGGCTACGGCGATTTGAATGCGTTCCAGAGCCTCCTCTTTGTTTCCTTCGGCAGCAAGGATTTCTGCCTCTAGTCTTCGCATCCAAGCGAGGGCATCCGCTTGGCGGTGCGGATGAGCGATTTTGGCAGCTCGGTCAATGCTCTCGCGGGCATCCTTGAACTCGGCGCGATGATAATGCTCTGTCGCCCGTTCCATTTCCGCCATGAATTCTGGGCGCCAATCACGGGGACGACTGCCGAGGATGATTCCAACGATGAGGGTCAATACCAACACTGAGAGGCCCACGAAGAGGAGGGTGGACGGCCGCCGAGCGGCGACAGGGAGAGAATTGGAGGTTTCCGCCGCGGGTGGGGCCGCACCCTCTGTTTCCAGTGAGTCCGTGGGGGGCTTCTCCAGATACTCGTCGGCCCAAGGGGCCCCAAGAGATCTGAAGGCGGTGACGAGGCTCGCCCGGTCGACCGGGTCCCGCTTGAGAATGCGATCCGATGTTCGTACGCTAACCCCCATGAGTTCAGCCCGAACTTCGCGGGTCAGGCGGCGACCCTGATACTCACGACGAGACAGCTGAGCGAAGCGGGTCTCCACCAACGCACTCAGTTTCTCTAGACCCTCCTCGGTCAGGCGCACCCCTCTAGACTTCGAACCGTCGCTCACGAGCCACATCAGATTACCTTTTGGGCTGCGACCTGTCGGGCGTGTGGGCACAGGTGCATCCACGTGAATCTGCCGGGGTATTTGGGCAACTTTCTGCAACTTCCACAAGTGGCAGCTTTTGTCAGGCCCCCGAGCAAAGGGTGTCCAATATGCTTGAGGGAAAGATTCCTCCTCGTGCGGGGGGTCGGCGCATATGCTATCCAGAACACTCAATTTCCTTATGATTGTGATGCCGTCACTGGCATTTGCCACTTTCGATCAAATCCATCCGAACGAATCCTTACACGGGAGTTTGGTCTTCAGCGCGGGGCAGATTTTTCCGGACGCACCGGAATTCTCAAGCATGGTTCTCGATGACCTTGTTCTGCCAGGTTCAATCACCAGAGTCACTGCGGCTTTTCAACTCAGCGACCCATCAGCCTTTGCCGCGCTGTCGAACCAAGTCCAGGGTTGGCGTGTCAGTGTGTTTAGCGACCCAGCGGTTGGCGTTTCGTCGGGAGCGAATCTTGATCAAGGCGCGCTGGCTACCCAAGTGGTCACGGATGTCCAGTACGCGGAGCTTGGTGAGATTGACGGAGTCGCCTCCTTTACCGTGGATCTTACCAACCTCTCCATCAATGCCGGTACCGGCACTCGGTGGATTGGGGTTTCGGCCATCATGCCACTCGCCGCAAATTTTCAAGTCTTCACCATGGGCAACTTCGCGCCATCCTCTTTTGGCGGAGGTGGAGTTGATAACGCAGTGTTCATCAACCCAGGGGAAGGCTTTGGGTCAACGTATGAGCCGCTGTTCGACAACGCGGCATACCGTGTGGAAGCGGTGCCAGAACCGACAACGCTTCTCATCTTCGGTGCGGGCCTGCTAGGAACGTGCTTGAAAAAGAAGCAACGCGTCACTGGCCGGTTGAGTGAGTCCAAGGAGAAGGCAAGATGAGACAGCTGCGAGTTCCTTTCATCCTCTGCTTCGGGCTGGTACTGGCCAGCCTTCCGAGAGTTGGTTTGGCGACGGAAGGCAGGGAGTGGAGATCCCTCTTCAACATTGCTATTCGTGCGGCCTCAGATCAGGGAACGGTTGCGGGAGAACACCGTCGTGGCGGCGCTAGGAGAGCTGTTTTGCAGCGACCAGACGGCTCCGTCATTCAGTTACCGGACTTTGGTCAATCCAACCCGCAGAACGGTAACTTTGGTTCGTCCGCATCTGGGATATCGAGTGATGGTCGTGTTGCAGGCGGTACTGCTTACAAACACGCACCGATATTCCGACAGTTCGCTGTCCAATGGATCGATGGCGAGCTACACGAAGTCAGGCACGCAAACGGTTCTCCCGTGCAGGGTGAGTTCTGGGATGTCTCATGGAGCGGTCGGTGCGTTGGCGCAGAGTACCGTGATGGTGCAGGTAATTGGCCGATAGTCTGCGACCCTTTCGCGTCGCCTCAGTTCTTGCCCTTGCCCCCGGATGCAAGAGGCGGCCATGCATCGGCTATCTCACCGGCCGGGACATTTATTGTTGGTTCGGCGAGTTTCTCACCAGTTCCCAGCAACCCCTTGTTTAATGTTCCGATTGTTTGGAGTGCCAGTGGATATCAGTTGTATCCTAGCACTGGTGTTTCTCTGCGGGATGTTGCAGACAACGGCCTCGCGGTAGGAGTAAGAGGCCGATGGGATACACGTGAACAAGCGGTAATACTTTACAATGGAGTCTGGCGCGACTTACCGCATCCGTTTGGACAGGATAACCATACCGCTGCTCACGCTGTGTCTCACGATGGGCGATACATCGTCGGAACAGCAACGGTGGAAGCATATGACCCGTACACCGGTGATTTTTGGGAGCGAAGAGGCGCAGCACTGTGGGAGATGCTAGGCGGCATCGTCATCAGAGCTGTTTCCCTCGATGGACCTCTGGATGACCTTGAAGGTTTTAGGGGTTACCGGTTGTATGATGCTGTTCATGTGCGAACATCACCACTCACTTCAGCTCCCATTGTCAGTGGCAATGGTTGGGAGTGGGAGCCTAATGGTCAGGTGTTCTATGGGAAAACTCTGGATCTCTCAGAGAACATCGTTCAAGAGAGTCTCAATGAATTAGCCCAAAATGAGCCGGGACAGATAGCTTCCTTCTTTGCGGAAACGACTGAAGGAGTTGTCCCTGATCCAAGGTTCAGCACTCCTGAGCAGCAGTTGCCGTCGGCCCCAAAGTGGATGAAGCTTACGGGTGAATCGAACCTGATCGCCAGCAATACATTGATCCGCGCTGAAATGGCTTGGCGATACGTGGGGATTCGCCAGCCGCGCGTGCGAACCTCGTTGTACATGGCTAAAGGGCCCAGAGACCCGCGTGTGGGCGGTAGCGTGCGGCCAGGCGCAGATTTGAGAGTATGGTCGGAGCAGCGGAACCTTTATCCGGGAGAGCTTGTGATCATGCGGCAGGGTACAGCTCCTTCAGCGGTGTTCGTTCCCGACGACAGTGGGGGTCGGTTGCGACAGCGGGGCATCTTCGGCAGCGTTGTCTTGGGATTCGTCCTCGACGAAGACAATGCTGTTGAAGAGGTGGACGAGACTGACAACCTCAACACAGATGCCCTGACTCTGAGGCGGCATAGGACTCATGCAGATATGATTCCGTTCCTTCTCGCTGACCCAACGTTCTACTACCGCGTTCCAACCCAGGCTGAGTTGACGACCATGTTTGGAGTTGATGCGGACGGGCAGCCTAGAGTAATGCGGTCGTACGACACCCGAGAAGAATTACAGGCGGCCTACCGGGCCGTCGGATTTGTGAACAATTTTGGCTGGCGGAAGAGAGCAAGCTATAGTGCCCAAGAGTATAGTCCGTTTCTGGGACGCACAAGGCCGATTCGCGACTATGACGTCCAGGTCGGAATTGTCTACCAGAATGGGCGGTACTTCGTCACTGTGCAAGATTATTCTCGACGCCTTCCCGGCCTGATTGCCCGCGAGCCCGGAGTCCTTGCAGCGCCTCACATCAACTTGTTTTGGACTGACTACGTTTACAAGTATCACACGCTCTACTGAAGTACCAGATTCCAACCGGCATCTGGATCGCCACGATTCCCCCTGTGGCCGGGTGCGCCCTCACACGGGGATCCGAAGTTTGAGGACGCGAGCGATGATCGAATGGTCGGGTGGCGACGGGTCGGGCTCAGGGATTACGACCTACGACTAGGAGTCGCCCTGGGGCCACTTTGGACGCTAGAGTGGAGTCGCTATGTCTGGAACTACCACCATCAGTATTGAAAGACAGTTGCTGGCGATCGGCTTGACCTGCAAGACACCGTCGGCCCGTTCCAGGTGCCCAGCCTCTGATGGGTCATGACCGCTTGCTGAATCGCTAGGTACCCTCTTTGGCTTTCGGGCAAGGAGGGAGTATCAAAAAGGACGTTATGAGGCACCAACGAGGGTTTGCAGATGGACGGTGAAATCGTCGCCTTCGGGGGCGGAAATCCGGAGGTTCTCTCCGGAGGGGAAGGGTATGCCGCTCTTCCCGTGCCGACCGTCATTGCAAGGGAAGGGGAGCGGGCGGCTCAGCGTTTCATCGAGTTCTTCACCGCGAACATCCGAAGTCCGGACGCTAACCCCCATGAGTTCAGCC
>DDSL01000111.1:0-1554 GCA_002343825.1 Chthonomonas sp. UBA2391 | reverse complement strand
GCGCACCCCTCTAGACTTCGAACCTTCGCTCACAGGTCGCATTAGGTTACCTATCGCGCAACTGCCCTTAGCGACCTGGGAGTTGGCCGGCACTCGGGGTCTTACGCAGGTGCCTGGGCAAGTTCGTGCAACTTCAATTTTTTGCCTGATCTGACAGCCGTTGGCCGGTGTAACGCATGTATCTTCGTGAGGTCTTACGACGTTTGAGTGGCCGTTCATTCGACGGTCGCAATTGGTAAAGAGGGGACGATAACAAATGCAGAACCGCATTCTCTTGCTTGCATCATTAGCTCTGCCATGCTCAACGTGGGCGATGTTCGACCAGATTGAGCCGCTTGGCAGCCTTGAGACCGATTTGGAATACGGGGTTGCCCAAGTGTTCCCCGACCTGCCCGAATTTTCGGGGATGGTGATCGACGATTTCTTTGCTGGAGGCAAGATCACTCGCGTCAGCGCGGCATTCGAACTAATCGATCCCGCGTCTTTCTCTACTCTTCCGGGCTTGGTGCAGGGGTGGCGGATCAGCGTGTTCGAATCGGTCGCTAAGGCCGAGCAGGCAGGCAACGAGTTTGCGCTCAACACTTTGGCGACCCACGTCGTCACCGCTCCGACCTACAGTTCGCTCGGAAGCGTGGGCAAGACCACTGGGTTTCGGGTGGATTTTGACGGTCTAAATCTTGACTCGGGGGTCGGGCTCCGTTGGATCGGGGTGGCGGCAATTATGCCCTCGACTACGTTGGAGCAGGTCTTCTTGCTGGGGAACTCCCAACCCGCGAGTTTTGGCGGCGGCGCAGCGGACAACGCGCTTTTTGTGAATCCGGGGGAGGCGTTTGGGACTTGGCGCAGCCAGGCGCTGAACACCAACGCGGCCTACCGCGTGGAGGCGGTGCCCGAGCCGGCGACGCTGGCAGGTTTGGCGCTTGGCGCGTCGTGGCTGACGCGGAGGCGCAAGCGATAGGTCGAGAAGTTTGAGTTCGAGTTGAGGAAAGGAAAGATGACCAAGGGAATCGGTGACGGGATGAGGTTGTGGTTATGGCTGGTGGCGATGGTGCTGATGCTCCTGCCGGGGCGAGGGGTCGCCCAGGGGCCGCCGGAGTGGCTGTGGCAGATGCCTGGACACACCGCCGAAGTTAGGTCAGTGGCGTTCTCGCCGGACGGGCGCACCCTCGCCTCGGGTTCGTCCGACCGGACCCTGCGGCTCTGGGACGCGCAGACGGGGGTGCTCCTGCGTACCCTCACCGGGCACACGAGCGCGGTCGAGTCGGTGGCGTTCTCGCCGGACGGGCGCACCCTCGCCTCGGGGTCGGAGGACCGGACCGTTCGGCTCTGGGACGCGCAGACTGGGGCGCTCCTGCGCACCCTCACTGGGCACACGAGTTCGGTCGTGTCGGTGGCGTTCTCGCCGGACGGGCGCACCCTCGCCTCGGGGTCGGGGGATTCTACCATTCGGCTCTGGGACGCCCAGAGTGGGGCGCTCCTGCGCACCCTCACCGGACACACGTTCACGGTCCGGTCGGTGGCGTTCTCGCCGGACGGGCGCACCCTCGCCTCGGG
>DDSL01000019.1:2232-7889 GCA_002343825.1 Chthonomonas sp. UBA2391 | reverse complement strand
AGGCTGACGCTCCAGTCTCCGGCATCGACGGTCCAGGTGTATTGGTCATAGGTTCCGGCGCTGAGCCATCCGTCCATCCAGTTGTTGCTGGCCTCGATCTTGAGGGTTTTGACTTCGGGTTGGAAGGGGTTGTGGGCTTGGCTGCTGGCGCTGAGTGCGATGGCGGCGATAGCGAGAGTGGCGATTTTGTTGATGTTGATCATTTTCTGGGTTGCTCCTTGGTTTGAGGCTTTGTTTGCCTCGCATGGGGATATGGTAAGCCCCAATCCCAAGAAGCCCTGGCCGCCGGATCACAGCCATGAGGTGATGAAGATCACACCCAATCCACATTGCAAATGTGCTGGCTTTCCTTCTCTCTTTGTCACGTTTTACTCTTGCTGATGTACACTTCAAATGCATTCTATGCAGGTTAAGGGAGAACTATGAGGCTTTTCGCACTTTCGATCTTTTCGGCCCTCGTCGCCGCAGGTTCAGCCAATCTGATCCTCAACGGCGACTTCGAGACTAACTCCGCCGCCGGCGCGACGTTCTATAACCGGAGCAACGCAGATTGGACGGCACTGATGTCGAACGCCACCGGCTACGGCTCAGGCGCTGAACTGGACCTCATGACCTTCGGTGCGTTTGGTTCAGCCCCTCAATCGGGAAGCTATAAGGCTGGGATGGCCACTGGGAGGGGGACCGATGCCTTCACCTTCACGCTCAACGGCGGAGTGGTGGCCGGTCAGGCTTACAGCTTCTCGTTCTGGGCTTACCGGGACCAGACCTTTGTCTCTGGCAACGGCTCCCTGAATCTCGGTATCAGCAGCGTCAACAATGCTGCGGGCACTACAGTTTTCTCCACCGGGGGCGGGGTCCCAAGCAACACTTGGACCCAGTTCACGGGCTTGTTCATTGCTCCGGCGAGTGGCGGATTCCTGAGCGTCGAAGCCGTTCCCGGTAGCAGTACCGTCTGGTATCACGTCGACAACTTTAGCCTGGAAGTGGTCCCTGAACCGGCCACCCTGGCTGTACTTGGACTCGGAGCCGCGGCCCTGGTCCGACGGCGAAAAGCCTAAGCGACACTTCTTCCCTGGGATTCTCCAATCGAGACTCCCAGGGAAACTCAAGTGGCGGTTCTCGTCTAGGAGAACTTTTGGACCCGAACCCAGGCCCAAGCGACAACCGCCCACTCCGCGAGCACCGAGGCCACCAGCGCCCAACTCGCGACGATGATCCCCGGCCATTGTTGCCAAACCCCGAGCACCAGCGCCACCGAGAGCGTCCCCGCCCCGGCAACCACCGCATAGAGCCGGGCCATGGTCGCTCGCTGGGCCGTCAGCATCCCGCGCAAGTAGTTCCCCGCCGCCCCCGCCAGCGGGAGCATCACGCCGATGACCAAACCCACTCGAGCGAGGAGCGCAAGTTCGGGCGAGACCCGAAGCACCTCTCGCATCACCCACTGATCAAACCCGGTCACGAGAGCGAGCACCAGGACAAAACTCGCGATTCCTCCAATTGCCCAACAGTAGCCCCGCAAGATCCGCGCCGAGATCTGATCACTAAAGCGGATCACCACCTCGGGCAGCGCATAGGTAACCGTCCGGGTCAGCCAGAGCAAGGAACTCTGAACCTGCCAGGCGGCGGCGGTCGTCAGCGGCTCCGGCATCCGGGCAATCGCGGCGTTGATGATCGGCCCGGTCATCAATAGGAGCATGGTTCCGCCGGTCAGGGGGAAGTGGAAACGGCTGAGCTGCGCCAACGATGGCCGGGGGTGGTCCGGGTCGTTTTCGGGCAGATCGGCCAAAGCCCGGCGAGCGATCAGCGAGATATAGGTGGCCTCCACACACACGCTCAGGACAAGGGCGGCTCCGATCACCGTCGAACCCGGCCAACCGCTCGTCCGATAGAGCCCATAACTCGCGGCTGCGATGGTGATCATCCGCAGCGCCGTCCCGAGCCCAATCGGCCGAGTCGCCCCAACCCGGATCATCGCCCCCTGCAAAAATCTCCGCCACCCGATCGCGGCACTCCAAGGAATCATGAGAATCAGCGGGACGTGGCAAGCCTCCACAAGCTCGGGCCGCAACCCTAGAATCGAACCCAGGAGCCAACCATAAATCGGGGTCAAGACCACCAGGGCATGGACCCCGCTCGCGCCAAGAGAAACCAGAAGGGCAAAGCGCTTGAGCTGACGCAATCCCTGCCGGTCCCGCGCGAACGTCGTGCTCGTCGCCAGAAGGTCGATCACCGGGCTCTCGATAAAGAGGCTGACGGCCATGATCACGAAGAACGCGGCGGTATGCAGGGTCGCATCCGGCATCCGGCTGAGAATCGCGACCGAGATCGGCGATTCCATGGCCATGAAGAGCCAACTGAGAGCGAGAGGGGCATACAGACGGTTGATAGCCCGGACCGGAGATTCGCTCACCAGAAGAGGATACCGGCCCATGGGAATTGTGGGGAGTGGCGGGGAGTCGTTGGGAATAGTGGGGAGTCGTAGAGTTTAGGCAGACGGGGTTCCTAATGGTGCGCCCGTCCAGGATGGGGTTGCCGACTGGAGCAGAGATGATCTCGATCCCCCTCCATTCTCAACAACTCCCAACCATTCCCCACCACTCCCCAAACTCGGCAATCGGGCCAGATCGCCTAGAATAAAGGAACAGCCGACGACCGGCGACAAAAGGAACGAATCATGGCGACTATGACCGCATCTGGGTTGGATCGAATTGCAGGACTCCTCGGGGACAAGGCCCCCTACTACCTGGAGCACAAGTCCCAGACCGTGCCCACCACGCAGCTGCACCTGCCCGGGCCCGACTTTGTGGACCGAATCTTTACCCACACCGACCGCAACAGCCAGGTCCTGCGGAGCCTGAACGCCATGTACAACCACGGCCGACTGGCTGGCACGGGCTACCTCAGCATTCTGCCTGTCGACCAAGGCATCGAGCACAGCGCGGGAGCCAGCTTCGCCAAGAACCCGATGTACTTCGATCCGGAGAACATCGTCCGCCTCGCCGTCGAAGGCGGATGCAATGCCGTTTGCTCCACCCTCGGCGTGCTCGGGATGGTAGGCCGCAAATACGCCCACCGGATCCCCTTTATGGTGAAGGTCAACCACAACGAACTGCTGACCTACCCGAACAAGGCCGACCAGATCATGTTTGCCCAGGTCGAGCAAGCCTGGAACATGGGTGCGGTCGCCATCGGCGCGACGGTCTACTTCGGCAGCGACAACTCCGGCCGACAGATCATCGAGGTCAGCGAAGCCTTTGCCCGCGCTCATGAACTCGGGATGGCCACCGTTCTTTGGTGCTATCTGCGCAACGATGCCTTCAAGACCGGCGGCACCGACTATCACCTCAGCGCGGACCTGACCGGCCAGGCCAACCACCTGGGCGTCACGATCGAAGCCGACATCATCAAGCAAAAGCTGCCCGAGAACAACGGCGGCTATAAGGCCCTCAACTCGGGCGGAAGCAGCTATGGCAAGCTGGACGAGCGAATCTACAACCAGCTGACCAGCGACCACCCCATCGACCTCTGCCGCTACCAAGTTCTGAACTGCTACAGCGGGCGAGCGGGATTGATCAACAGCGGTGGCGCAAGCGGAGCGAACGACCAGTTCGACGCTGTGCAGACCGCGGTCGTCAACAAGCGCGCCGGAGGTCAAGGCTTGATCTCGGGTCGAAAGGCCTTCCAAAAGCCGTTTGAAGAGGGGATTTCCATCCTCAACCTGATTCAAGACGTGTATCTCTGCGAAGAGATCGGTCTCGCCTAGAGATCGAGAAAGCCCGCCGACCCGGCCCGGAGCCGCGCCCTCCCGAGCCCCCGAACAACGGGGGCACGGGCTGCGCCCCGGGTCGGCGGAAAGGTCCCCAACTTTCACCCGGGTAAACTACCCCCACAGATCGCGAGCCGAAGGCGTCTCCTCTGATCGGAAAACCTAACGCCATGAACCAACTCCGAGTCCTGATTGCCGACGATGACCCCATCATCGTTCTCGACCTCAAGCAAATGCTCGAAAGCCTCGAGTATGAGGTCGTGGCCGAGGCCAGCGACGGACAGCAGGCCGTCGAACTCGCCCGAGAGCACACCCCCGATGTCTGCGTCTTCGACGTCAAGATGCCGGTCATGGACGGAATCGACGCCGCCGCAACCGTCATCGGCGAAGGAGTCGCCCCCGTCGTCCTTCTCACTGCCTACAGCGACAAGGAACTCATCGAGCGCGCCGCCGATGCCGGAGTCTTTGGATATCTGGTCAAGCCCTTTAAGCCCGGGGACCTGCCCCCCGCGATCGAAGTCGCCCGCAGCCGGTTTGATCAAAACCAAAAGCTCGTCAAGGAGATCGACAACCTCGAACAGCGCCTCGAAGCCCGCAAGCTCCTCGACCGAGCCAAGGGGATCCTCATGGAGCTTCACCAGGTTAACGAGGCCGAAGCCTACCGCCGGATCCAGGTCCAATCGATGAACACCCGCAAGTCCATGCGCGAAGTGGCCGAGGCGATCATCTTGGCCCAATCGGTCTAGTCAAGATGGATCGACTCTGGGCCCCTTGGCGACTGACCTACATCGAGAAGGCCGACGCCCCCGCAGGATGCATCTTTGTCGAGTTGCCGGCCCAGGATAACGACCGCGAGAATCTGATTCTCTATCGGGGCAAGACCGCGTTCGTGATGCTCAACCGGTTCCCCTATACCAATGGGCACCTGATGGTCGCGCCCTATAAGCACACCGCCGACCTCAGCCTATTGGACGACGACGAGCTGCTCGAAATCAACCAGTTGGTGGCGCGGTGCGTGGAGTGGATCACGGCGACCTATCGGCCGCAGGGGTTCAATATCGGGGTCAACCTGGGGTCCGCCGNNCCGCTGGCAGGGCGACACCAACTTCATGACCGTGGTGGGCGAGGTTCGCGTGATGCCCCAGAGCCTGGAAGAGAGCTACGACCGACTTCTGGCCGCCGTCCATGCCTGAGATCGTTCCCCTTCCCGTCGTTCCCGACCACCCCGAACTCTCGGAGCTCCGTAGCCGCGCCCTCGCTTGCCAAGCCTGTTCGATCGCCGAGCGCCGGACCCATGTCGTCTTTGGCGAGGGCAACCCTTTTGCCCCGCTGGTTTTGGTCGGTGAGGGTCCGGGAGAGACCGAAGACCACACCGGTCGCCCTTTTGTCGGCCGGGCGGGAAAGTTGCTCGACCGGGCTCTGGGCGACTGTGGCCTCTCGCGGAACGACGTCTATATCTGCAACACGGTCAAGTGCCGAGCATGTGATTGGGAAGGGACCAAGGCCACCAACCGCGCCCCGACCGAACTGGAGGCGCTAAACTGCCGCCAATGGTTGATCCCCCAATTGGGACTGATCCGCCCGTTGGTGATCTTGTGCGTTGGAGCGCCCAGTGCGAAAAACCTGATCAAGAAGAACTTTCAGATCACCAAAGAGCGGGGCAAGTACTTCCCCGGCGAATTGGCCAAAGTGATGATGGCCACGCTCCACCCGGCCTACATCCTTCGCCAAGCCAATATCAGTGGGGACGGGGGCTATTCGCTCTTGGTGGCGGACATCGACCGCGCCTGGCAAACGGCTCTCAAGCTCCGCGACCGCGCCGCCGAACAGGCAACCCTCCAAGGGGAATTGGAACTATAGGAGATCACGGATCTCGGGGACCGATGGGAGA
>DDSL01000019.1:573-2186 GCA_002343825.1 Chthonomonas sp. UBA2391 | reverse complement strand
TCAAACCCCCACCATTCCCCACAAATCCGCGCTAACCCTTTCTCCGCTGGCGGAAGACGGCGGCGATCCTAAATTTGGGAGTTCCGCGCTCCATCCATCGCAACTCTAACCCCTAACTCCTGTGGCCTAGAACCTAACCACCGCGATCCGCTGCGCGGCTTGCGGTGCTACAGTTATCCTGAGCGCCGCCCGAGGCGGAGGGTGGGGACCGCCAACGTCAGCGCCCTAGCTCTCCCCCATGCGACCGATAGGTCTTATCTGGGCTTGCGGCCAACTGACCCAGAATCCGCAGCCGCCGGGCAAACCGTGGAGTAATCCAAAGCACTTGCCCCCGCCCCGAGATCTCAGGCCTAGAGCAGGGGCAGCGCGAGCATCCGCTCGGAGAGGAACCGGCAGCCCGTCGGCGTGACGACCACCATCTCTTCGATGCCCAGGTATCCCCGGCCGGGAACCGTGATGCCGAGTTCCAGCGTGTAGACCTCGCCCGCTTGGATCGGGACATCGGGCGAATTGCCATACCGTTCCCACCTTGGCCCCAGAAGCGCGCCGCCATCGTGGGCCACCCGCCCGACCTGGTGGCCCAGGGCGTGGAAATATTCTGGATAGCCACGCGCGACCAGCTCCTGCCGGGCGGCGGCGTCCACTTGGTGGCCAGGGATTCCTGGCCGGAGAGCGGCCGCACCGGCGGAGATCGCGGCATTCACCGCCTCTAGGGCNNCCCGAGATCGATGTGGAAGATGTGGCCATCGGCGAGGGTGATCTGGTCGGAAGGCACCCCGTGGCCGATCATGCTGTCGGGGCCGCTATTGACGATCGGGTCTCCCGCAGGATCCCACGAAAATCCCAGCCCCCGCTCATTCATCCGGCGCTGGATCTCGTCATAGATCGCCCTCTCGCTGACCCCTCGCCGGGCAAAGCTTGGGACTTCGGCAAAGATCCGGTCGCCCTCGGCGATGGCGGCCTCGATCCGGGCGAGCTCGGTCGAGGACTTGATCCCGCGCAGATCGCGGACGATGGCCTCGGCACTGACCAGCGAACCCTCTAGGCGAGTCCCGCGCAGGATCTCCTCCAGGATCAGGCGCATCCCGTGGGTGAGTCCATCACACTTCTCGTCGTTGATGCTGTAGTTCACCGCGATCTTGGGGTCGGAGCCACAGACTGCTTCGAGAACCGAGAGCAGATCGGGGCGGACGCTCTGAACGTAGGGGATCACGCGGTCCCAATCACCCGAGGCGATCAGCGGATCGGCGTCGTAGTTGCCGACGACGGCAATAGTTTCTCCCTGAGCAGTGACCATCAGGGCGCTTTGCCAGGTCAGCCCCCCATCAAGAATCAAGCCAAGGGCCGGGTCCCCGCCACCCGCGGTCTCTCGCACAAAGGTGAGCCAGACGTCGACACCTTCGCGCCGGACCAGAGCCTTGGCCTGCTCCAGCTTCTCTCTCGTGATCATGATGCGGGGTAGGTTACCGCCCGCCCGGCGTCTTCGGCCCTGTAGCCGGCCTCGGTATACTTCTCAGTTCAATAACTTGCGGACGGAGGTTGTTCTCCGACGTAGAACCTGACGGACCCTATATGAGCGCGACAACGACGTACCCGAACTACAGCCCCGGCCT
>DDSL01000019.1:0-504 GCA_002343825.1 Chthonomonas sp. UBA2391 | reverse complement strand
TTTGAAGAAACGGCCTACCTGCTGATCCACGGCCACCTCCCGAACCAGGCCGAGCTGGACAACTTCAAGCACATCCTCGCCGAAGAGCGACAGGTCCCGGGCTCCGTCTATGACTCCATCCGCGGACTTCCCAAGTCGGTCCACCCGATGGATATCGCCAAGGTCGGGTTCGCGACTTATGCCCCCTACGATCCCGACTACGCCGCTCCGGCCACCGATGCCGAAGCCAACAAGCGCAAGGCCGTGCGGATCCTAGCCAAAGCCAGCACCATCGTGGGGAACGGTCACCGCATCCGCATGGGGCTCGAGCCGCTGACCCCCAAGCACGATCACACGATCGCCCAAAACTTCCTCTATCTGATGACCGGGAACGAGCCCGACGCCCAGACCGCCCACGTTCTGGATAGCTCGCTCACGCTCTATGCCGAACACGGATTCAACGCCAGCACTTTCGCGTGCCGGGTTACGGTGGCCACCCTGAGCGACCTCTACAGCGGCATCGTG
>DDSL01000121.1 GCA_002343825.1 Chthonomonas sp. UBA2391 | reverse complement strand
GTGATCTGGAGGATCGTCAAGGGGAGTTGGAGGGTCTCGAGCGCGTAGGCGGTGAGCAGTCCGCCCATAAAGACCTGGCCAAAGACGAACACGAACAAGAAGAGCAACACCACCCGGAAGGCGCGATTTCCGTAGGGTTCGGCGATGAGGGCGAGGGTGTCTCGAAGCCGCAACCGCTGGGGATTCGCCCGGACCCGGTCGCTCATCCGCAAGAAGTAGTACATGCTGATGAGGCTCAAGACACATCCGACGGCAAAGACCCCGGTGTAGCCCTGCATGACGTACCCGGCCGCCTTGATCCGGTCAAAGATGATTGCCCCGATCAGGCCGACCACCGCCCCGACCGCTCCGGCGACGGCATTGCGCGTGCTGAAGAACCAGCCGCGCGAGTTTGCCGGGATCATCTCGGCCAGCCAATCGTTGTAGATCGGATCGACGAGCTGGGCGGCAAAACTGGCCAAAGCCAAGCAGGCAATGATGATCGTGATGCGGTGCTCGCCTAGACCTGGAACCAGGGGCATGACGATCAAGGGGAAGTGCATCAACCGCCAGATCAGCCCACCCGGAGCCACAAACCGCTTGTAGCTGGTGTAGCGACGCCCGGCGACCGCCCCGACGATCTGCATCAAGCCCATCAGGGCCGGCATCACGCTGAGCAGATTGACCTGGACGTCATTCGCCCCGATCTCTTTCAAGAATCCGACGAGAAACGGCCCGCCGATCAGGGCAGCGAATCCGCTGACAAGGGCGACATCCAGCTTGGCATAGCGCAAGCTGCTGAGGTCCTGAAGACGGGAGGAACTCGACGACATCGGTCTCCCTTATTCTGCTCTTTTCTGGTTAAGGAAGTTCGACCTGGGAGCTGTCTCCAAGCACCAGTTGGATGGCTTTGGGCACCTGTTGGGTCTGCCGAACCCTAGCCCCGCGACCGATCAGTGAACTTGAGATCCGGCCGCGGACCTCGACCACCGATGTTTCGGCGAGCAAAATGGAGTTCTCGATTTCGGCCTCTCGAACGACCGAATGGGAGTCGATCGAGGTGAACGGGCCGATGTAGCTTCGCTCGATCTTGCACCCCGGGCCAATGATCGCGGGTCCCCGGATCACGCTCCCGATGATCTCGGCCCCGGCTTCCACAACGACCCTGCCTTCGATCCGCGAATCCGCGTCCACGGTTCCTTCGATCAGCCGGTCAAGACCTTCGAGGATCAAGCGGTTGGCCTCCAACATGGCGGCGACGTCCCCGGTGTCCTTCCACCAATCCTGGACGATGTGGCTACGCACGGTTTGGCCGGTGTTGATCAGACCTTGGATCGCCTCGGTGATCTCATATTCTCCGCGAGCCGAGGGCTGGAGATTGGCGATGATGTCGTGAATGGCGGCGCTAAAAATGTAGACCCCGACGAGGGCGAGGTTGCTCCGGGGCTGGCGGGGCTTTTCTTCCAGCCGGTGGACTCGTCCGTTCTCCATCTCGGCGACCCCAAACTGGGTGGGATCTTCGACTTCGGCCAGGAGGATGGTCGCGGCCGGGCGGTGTTGGCGAAACTCATCGATCAGCGCCTCGAGGCTTGACTTGATGAGGTTATCGCCAAGATACATAATGAAATCGTCGTTGCCCAAGAAGGGAAGGGCCGTCTGGACGGCGTGGGCTAGTCCGAGTGGTGCGGGCTGGGGAATGTAGGTGATCTGGCACCCAAAGCGGGATCCGTCGCCGAGGGCCTCGCGCACAGCATCCGCCGTATCTCCGACGATGACTCCGATCTCGGTGACTCCGGCCTTAACGATGGCTTCCAGCCCATAGAGCACCACCGGCTTGTTGGCGACCGGGACCAACTGCTTTGCCATGGAGTAAGTGATGGGGCGAAGGCGGGTGCCTTTACCTCCGGCGAGGATGAGTCCTTTCATTTCAAAGGTCCTCTCCCAGACCAGGACCATAGAATCGCTGGACAAACCGGACGTATTCGGGATGCTCGATGATCGGGCGCCACCATCCTTCGTTTTTTCGGTACCAATCGACGACCTTTGGAATTTCTTCCTCGACCTGGTGTTCAGGTTCCCAACCCAGAGCTCGGACTCGGTCGGTCGTCATCGAGTATCGCCAGTCGTGGGCACCCTTTCGGGGGTCGGGGATGCTCCGGACAAGCTCGGGGCCGCGTCCGGTTGCGGCGAGGAGCTGATCGACGATCACTCGATTTTGGACTTCCTGGTCGGTTCCGATGTTGTAGACCGTTCCGGGTTCGCCGCGTTCCAGCACTAGACTGATGGCTCGGCAGTGGTCCATGGCGTGAATCCACTCCCGGCTCTGCGACCCGTCCCCATAGAGCGGGACCTTCTTGCCCTGTAGCAGGCGCACGATGAAGAACGGGATCAGCTTCTCAGGATATTGGTAGGGCCCGTAGTTGTTGCCGCCCCGGGTCACCACAACCGGCGTTTTGTAGGTCGTGAAGTGGGCTCGGCACATCAGATCTCCGGCCGCCTTGCTCGCGCTGTAGGGGGTGTTGGGCTCCAGGGGACTCGCCTCGGTGAAGGCCCCCTCGCGGATCGATCCATACACTTCGTCGG
>DDSL01000084.1 GCA_002343825.1 Chthonomonas sp. UBA2391 | reverse complement strand
GGAGTGGACCTCCGGGGCGCAAGCGGAGCTGGAGCTCCGCGCTCCACCGCTCCCCTAACCACCGCCATGCGCTTCGCGGCTTACAGTGCGAAAGCGGCGTCTAGCGGAAGTGCCGGATCCGTGCGCTTTACCGAGGGGAGAGGGGGAAGAATTCGATCTTCGGTTGGCGAGCGGGGTCGGTGGCGTCGGCTTGGCCCGTGACCAGTGCGAAATAGAGGGTATTGGCCTCGAAGACGAAGGTCTTCTGAGCCAGGATCACGACTCCGTCCGAGTCGGCCGCGCGGGCTTGGAAGGTCCGGGTGCCCGGGTCGATATCCAGCACGCTGGAATCGGTCCGGAAGGCGCCATACACCAAGTTATTGCGGTTGAATTGGGGCCGCTGGGTGCTGTTGGGGTTGGTCGGATCGACGGTTTGGAAGTTGATCTGGCGGTTGTCGCTGCCCTGAGAGTTGACGTAGGCGTTTAGGATGAACAGCCGAGCCTTGCCCTGAACGGGGCGGCGATCGATCTCCATGACGACCTGCTGAAGGCCTTTCTCGAACTCGACGCCGGGGTTCACCTTGCCAAAGGCGACGATGAGGAAGTTCTTGTCGCGGTCGAAGAAGGCGTTGTCGCGTTCGAGTTCGACGTCGTCGGCGGCGTTGCTGATGCTGTAGTCGATGGCGCCATCTTCATCATTGACAAAGGGGATGGCGGCGAAGTCGGGGCTGGACTGGAAGTATTCGAGATTGGCGGCCCGAGAGTCGTCGTTGATCTTGAAGGTCAGGCCGGCGCTATCGGGAGAGGCATTGAAGAAGCGAACGGTCGGATCGGGGAGCCGGTCGAACGGGATCGAGCTTCCTCCACCGCCACATCCGACCAAAAACAATCCGGCGACCATCATGGTCGATGCTAACTTCGCGTGCTTCCTCATGAAACTATCCCTAAAGATACCGAATCCTGGCCGGTCGGACTACGGTTAAGACGGATCAGAGCCCTGGTTCGGGTCTGCAATCTGGAAGACATCGTAGCAGAGCGGGCAGCCGAGCAGGCCGGTTTGGTCGAATCGGGCCTGGGTCCAGCCGCACCACGGGCAGGACTCTTGGCGAGCGGGTCGGGATCGGAGTTCCCGCAGGACGCCCTGCAGGAACCATTGATCTTCGTTGGGACTAGAGGGCGAAGGGCACACCGGTTTGGGTGGTCGCTCGGTAGAGTTCCATGATCCGCTGGGTGATCGGGCCGGGCTTTCCGTCGCCGATCGGTTGGCCATCGAGGGTGACCATGGGGATGACCTCGGCCGCCGTTCCGGTGAGGAACGCCTCGCTGGCGGTGAAGGCGTCGTAGGGGGTCAGAACCTCTTCGATCGCTGGGATCTGGTGCTCGGCGCAGAGCTCAAGGACCGTGTTGCGCGTGATGCCCTGGAGCATTCCGCAAGACCGGTGGGGGGTCCGCACGATGCCGTCGATCACAAAGAAGATGTTGTCCCCGGTGCACTCGGCGATCTGGCCCTGCTGGTTCAGCATCAGCCCCTCGCCGGCTCCTCGCTGGTTGGCCTCGAATTTTGCGAGGATGTTGCCCGCATACTTGCCGATGCACTTGAGGCGCGGGTCGAGGGTGTCGGGGGGAAGGGTGCGGAGTGAGACGGTAACGACATCGAGGCCGCGCGCATAGGCCTCGGGCGGATAGAGGGCCAGACTGCTTATCATGACCATCACATTGGGGTTGCGGTCGATGTTCTTGGGGTCGAGTCCGAGCCCGGTACCTCGGGTGATGTTCAGCCGGATATAGCCGTCGGCGATGTCAGCTTGGCGGCAGACATCTAGGATGATCTCGCGGAGTTCGGGCTTTGAGATCGTCATCTCATAGCGCAGAAAATTGCAACCGAAGTAGATCCGGTCGAGGTGCTCGTCGAGCTTGAAGATCCTTCCGGCGTAGATTCGGATTCCTTCGAAGAGACCGTCCCCATAGAGGTGGGCGTGGTCGGCGACACTGGTGACCGCGGACTCGAGAGGACTGACCGTCCCATTGAGCCAAACGAGCTTGGGCATGGGCGATATTGTACCGGGGCGGGAACATCGGCCTATTTGATGCGTCTGTTAACGTTGATTTTCCAAAAGGTATCCCATAATATGGGAAGGACCTCGCGGGGTCACTTGATTTTATGAAGCGTGTTTTGTTCATTGCCCTCGGATTGATGGGTGCGCTCGGGATCTATGGATCGATTGCGGCGGCCAAGTATCAGCCCGTCTATGCGCCCGACGTGAAGGTCGGAGGCGTGCCAGTGGGTGGTTTGTCCTTGGAACAGGCCCAGCAAAAGCTGAAGTCTTGGTGGCAGGCCCGGCAGATGGACCCCATCACGCTGACCAATAAGGCTTTGGAAAAGCAGCCTAAGCCCATGGCCCCCGTTTCGGCGGGATTGGTTTTGGATATTGAGGCGACGTTGGCCCAACTGGAAACGGAGACTTTTCTGGCCAGCGTGGGCCGGATGACGGGCGTTTCTCAGGTGGAATCCGCGGCGCGTGGGTTTATCTGGAAACTGGACGAGTCGAAGATCGAGACCCTGGCCGAGTTTGTCGAGAAGAGTTCTCCGCCGATCCGACCGGCGCGTCTGTTTTATGACGGAAAGAATTTCAAGCGCGAGCGTGAAGGGATCCGCCAGGCGCTGAACAAAGAGGCCATGTTGCCCGTGCTGATCGCGGCCACCGAGGGAGACGGCGCGGGCGAATTGCCTCTGGTGACCGGCGAAAAGCGCGTCCCGGATGAGACCTTGGACAGCATGAAAAAGGTGCTCGCTACGTTCCGCACAACGATGCCCTACAACTCCAATCGGTGCAGCAACATCAAGCTGGCTTCGAGCAAGATCGACGGCTTGATTCTGCTCCCCGACGAAGTCTTTAGCTATAACGAAACCGTGGGCGAGCGGACCGTGAAGGCCGGTTTCAAAGAAGCAGGCGTTTATGCCAACGGCCGCCACGATACGGGCATCGGCGGAGGGATCTGCCAGGTCAGCACCACGCTCTATAACGCCGTTCTTTTGGCCGATCTGGAGATCGTCGAGCGTCAGAACCACTCGATGCCGGTGGCCTATGTGCCGGTGGGTCGAGATGCCACGGTGAACTGGGGTTCGATCGACTTTAAGTTCAAAAACAATCTGGATCAGCCGATCGCAGTGACGCGGATCTACACCAATAACTCGATCACATTCAACATCATCGGGATCAACAAGGACCCGGGCATGACGGTTGAGATCGTTCGGGGGCCGGTTCGTAGCTGGGCCACCGGAGTGAAGACGATCCGGGACCCAAGTTTGCCAGCGGGGCGAACCGTGGTGGAAGAGAAGGGTACGGCCGGTCGGAGCACCCAAACTTGGCGGGTTGTCAAGAAAGACGGCAAGGTGATCAAGCGCGAATCGCTCGGGGTGAGCCACTACGCCGGTGGAAAGCGCATTGTTCGGGTCGGAACCGCGGCGGTGGCTAAGCCCAAGGCTGACGTTCCGGCAGGGGCCCCGCCAGTCGAGACCGCGCCGGTCAATCCTCCGATTGAGTGATCTGAATCAGCCAGTAGTTTTGGCCCTGAACGCGCGGTGGACCGAATCCAGAAAGGTCCACCGCGCCGAGTTTTTGGGCCGCCTCTGGACTGAGGATCAGCATGTAGTCCGCGCCGGTGGTTTGGATCGCGCCGGCTCGTTCGGCCGGAGTGCGGTCGGGGTTGTAGTAGATCTCCTGCAAGAGGCCCCGACGCCGTGGGTATTCAGGCGTCTCACTCCAGTGAGCCGCGTAGCCATAGGTGAGAGCCATCCCACTCAGGACCGCATTCCAATCGGGGACGAGCGGAGTGGCAAAGCTGTCGGGCTCCTTCTGTTGGTTCCAGACTCCCGGGGGAGCAATGGCGACCGTCTTTCCGGGCTGCTTGCGCAAGAAGTCGATGGCGGCCTGGACCCCCGGGTCGATTTGGGCGGCGTGCATCGTGGTATTGCTGACGTTGAGGGCGAGGAGCTGCTGGTTGCGACCAAACCACCGGATGGAACTCGCCACGAGAATCAATGAAGCCAATCCGGTAACCAGCCGTTTGGTGCTGGGGGGCTGGCTGCGGAGGAGCGCGACCAGCGCAATCCCGCCCAAGATCGCCCACGGAATCGCGAGTCCGGCCGCGAGTTTTCTTTGGAACGCGGCGGGGAAGTAGGGGGCGACGAACCCGACCCACGCCCACGCGCTGAGGAAGTTGTAAGTCGGATCGGGACGGGCGGTGAGCCAGCAGCTCCCCAGGGCCCAGGCGAACAGCGCGAGGAATCCAACGGGACCAGTCCAAGCCACGAACTCGGTGTGCCCCGATGCAAAGATGAGCATGAGGGCAAGCCCTCCGATGAGCCAACCCCCGATGAGACCCGGAGGAGCGACCCAGGGACGGAGGCTCTGGTCACTCGCTGGATCCTCAACGCGTCCTGCTTCGGAGGGAGCCGGGCGAAGGCTTCGATGGAGGGCCTCGCCAACCACGAGAAGGATCAAGGGGGCGAGACCGAAGAATACGGTGCGGAAATTGGTGGTCCAGGTTGGCGTGGCGGCCCTCGCCTGAAAGACGGGGTCGTTCCGCAAGACGTAGAGGAACCACAGTGCGGCCGGCACGACGCCGAGAACCATGAGCGCAACCCGGCCGACCCAGGGGCCGTTCAGCTGACCGGCTCGGTGAGTCGCTACCAAAAACCCAACCCCGACGAGCCCCAAAGTCAGGACGTCATAGCTGTGGATGTTCATCAGCACGCCCAAGCTCAGCGCCCCTCCTGCAATGGGCTTCCATTGACCCTCGCGGGCGGCGAGGACACAGAGCCCGAAGACGAGCATCAGGCAAAGACTCACCAAGAAGAGGTGGTTGGTGAGCATGGAAGGCCAGACATAGACCTCAGGTTGCCACACGTCGATGGGGAGTCGGTCCATCAGCGCTTGGCGGACCGGCGTTGACGCCGGACGTGTGATGGTCTGCCCAAAGTTGTGCCAGACCAAGAACCCAAGGCCGCCCGCGAGAGGCGTCATTGCGAGCACCCACCGGGCGGCGGTCTCGCTCACGCGCAAGCGCTCGATGAATCGGCCCAAAAGCACGATGAGGCCGACCCCAAGAGCGAATCGGAAGAGCGTCTCGGCCCAAAACAGACCGAGGAACCGGGCGAAGGTTCCGACGAGCCAAAAGTAAAGATGGACGGTCAGACCCGGCTGGTCGTCGGTGGTGAACCGGTTGTCGAAGAAGAATCGACCTTCGGCGGCTTGGTTCATCCACGCCGCATAGACCATGTGGTCGTCGGTGTTATAGTGATGCCCGAGATAGCTTCCGCCGCTATGGGCCACGATCGCCGGGAGCACCGAGATCAGCGCCAGGGTGATACCGACGATTAGGCTATAGCGGCGGAATGACACTCGAGATTAGCCCTTGGGGACGGGTTTGCCCATCTGCTTATAGATCTGTTCGATCAGTTGCTTGTTGTTGGTGGCTTCTTTGTTCTTGGGGTCGAGCTTGAGGGCTTCGTTGTAGAGTCGCAGGGCGCGGGGATACTTCTCTTTGGGCGCCAGCAGTGGGCTGTTCATGGTAACGGTCCCAAAGTTGACCGTGGCGTCGATGTAGGCCTTGCGGAGCTTGGTGTCCTTTGGCTTTTTGGTGTAGGCGGCTTTAGCCTTTTTGTAGGTGGCTTCGGCCTTCGTGAGTTCCGCGCGAAGCTTTTTGGCAACGGCTGGGTCTCGGGTGTCGGGGATCTGAGCCACGGTCACCGAGCTCAACAGAGCCACCAGGGCGAGAGGGGCAAGTCGAGAATGCATACGATATTGTGTTACGTTCCGAAGCGTTTTGCGCGCGTTCGCGATTCGAGTTCTTCGACGCCCTGGATCGCATCCGCCGCAATTTTGGCCGCTCGCTCGGGGGAGAGCGATTCGTCGAGACACGATTCGCGTAGCCGACGGAGCTTTTGGATGAGTTCCGGCTCCAGTCGCGCGTCGCGATCCTTTTCGTCCCCGTGGGCGGGCAGGTTAATCGCTCGCTTGACCCGGTAGTCGAGGTTTTCGTAGGTCATCGAGAGGGCCAGGTCCACTCTTTTTGCCCGGTTCATAAGGTCGGCAAAGGCGCCGAGGAGTTCGTGAGTTCCTCGGATGGAGGTGGCTTCTTGGATCTCGGGGCCGAATCGGCGCGAGACACTGTAGATCACGACCGCGATCAGCAGGATGAGTTGCCAATAGGCGGCGGCGGCGTAGGCACCGAGATTTTGCCAGAGGCTCGGTGGCTGGCTCCCTAGGACCTCGCCCTCGGCAAAGAGAATGGTGCCTTTTGGACCGATCAGGTTGCGGACCAAGGCGACTGCGAGGGCCGCGTGGTCGTGCTGATCGATCCGGCTATTGGCAAGGAACTCGGGTCCACGGACATAGAGGAACCACCCCTTTCCGACCGGGATCCACTGGGCAAAGGAGCTGAATCCGTCGATCTCCCAGAGGGTGGTTCGCGAGGCGAGGCTCTCGTTCCAGAGATAGCTGGCCTCGCTCCCGGGTTCGCCGGGATCGATCCGGAATGCGGGTCGGCTCTGACCCACAAACCGAACGATCGGGACTTGGCCTCGCTCTCGTGGCTCCAGTCGGCGAATCGGCTCAGCGGGAAAGAGGAGTTCGAGCCCGGTTCCGCCTTGCTCAAGATACTCGTTCCATCGCCGCTTGAACGACTCGGACTCTTCGACAAACTGCCCGCGCTGGGGACGGAGTGGACGGATGACCAGATCGGCCCCTTTGAGGTCTGGTAAAAGATCGCGGTCAGAGCCCACGGTGTAGCCCGCTTCCCTGAGCAACTGAGCAAAGACGGCGGTGCCCGATCCGCGAGGGTTGCCGACGCTGGGGAGGCTTGAGTCCTCGCTTCGGTCTAGGAAGTGGAACGCGGTGGCGAGCGCAATCAGGCCCACAAAGAACCACAAGAATTTTGGAAACTCCCGGTTTACGCGGCGGGCCGTTGGCTCAGGATTCGACATAGCCGTTCGTAAACCTCCATAAAGTAGTCAAAATCGGCTTGGCCCTGGGTCTTGTAGCCATACCAAATGCGATCAAAACGCTGGGTTGGTTCGAGGAAGTCGATCTCGGCCGGTCGACGGGGGCTGGCGTGGATCCGGTGCAGGTGCTCCCAGTTGGTTTCGCCGCGGATAAACCGGGCGACGTTGGCGTTGTCAAACTCGACGAGGCAGGCCAGATAGAGGCTCCGAACGGCCTCGCGATACTTGCCTTGGGCGGCGAGTCCTCGGGCATTCTCGATCCATTCCGGGGCCGTGCGTTCGGGTTCGTCGTCTTCCAGAAGAGCCTTGAGCGCCCTCTTCCGAGGGGAAAAGCCGCCGAACTCGCGCAACGCAAAGAAGATTCCGGCCGCGACGGCCAGGCCAAGAACGATCCAGGCGATGTAGGTGAGGAGGCTCCCGGCGTTAGGGACGTTCAGGTTGGTGTCGGATTCTCTACGTCGGCAACGGCAGTTGGGATCGAAGGTGAGCCGCTCGAGGGCGCGTCCGATCCAGTTGGATCGCTGCCCGGGTTCGGGATCGCGATAGAGAGGTTGCTGCTTGATCGCCTCGGCGCGCTTGATCCAGGCCTCCTCTTTTTGGGGTGCTTTGGGGATGGATTCGAGCTTGGCCAGCCGGTCGAGGAGCCGCTTTTTGGCCGCGGGACTCTTGGGGTTTTCTTGGAGCCGCGTGGCAACTGCCTCCAACTCGGGGGTGAGGTTCCAGAGGCCCTGGTAGCTGGTGACCACGCGCAAGACTTCGGCTTCGCTGTTGGCGGCCTGGAGGTCCCGCCGGAAATCGGCGAAGGGACCGGCCACGGCGTTACCGACCAAGACGAGCGCAAAGCTACCGGTGGCCAGTGCTCTTGCGATCCAGCAACTTGGCATCTTTGGCCAAAAGCTCAATATCGTAGCCCTCCAGTCGGATTTTGCGATCGAGATAGACCACCGTGCACATCACAGACCATACCGGGATCACGATCCAGAGGACCAGAAATCCGGGCAGCATTTCGACGACCGATGACAGAACCTCGGTCCAGAAGTTGCTGGCAACATTGGCGCGGATCAGGGTTGGGAGTTCGAGGAGGTTGATCACGCCCCCGATGCCTATCGAGGCGATCAGCGCAACCAAAAACATGAGCGCCCAAAGGCTGGTGAAGACCTCATAGCCGCTCGGGTGTCCGGGCCCTTTCTTCATGAGTTGGGCCGATCTTTTGATGGCTTGCCAGGCGCCGGCGGGCTCGTTGATCAGGATGGCGGGGGCTAGAGCCGCCCGGCTGGCAACCATCGGAAACACCACTCCCCACATCCCGAGGGCTAAGAGGCCAAGGAGCGCCCCAACCGCCGCAGCCGCTAATCCTGGGTCATTGCTGATGGCACTCAGCAGGAGCAAACCCACTCCCAAAACGGCCGGAAGCAGACCCCACGAAAAGGCATAGAGGGTCGAAAGGGCCAATGGTAGGACCCTGGAATTGACCTTGCGCGTCGCCTCTCTGGGGTTGATTTCCATCTCCAAAAGATATTGCAGAGTGAGAGTCGTCGCGCTCCCCGAGGCATATGCGATCATGATCACGATCAGGGGTAGGCAGGCAAAAAGCGTGATGGCCCCGGCGACCAACACACTTCCAATCTCTTCATTGAGTTCGGCCCCAGCAGTGGTGGTGAAGAGACGGGGTACGAGAAAGGTTTGGATGTAGGCCAGCACGCCATAGGTCCAAAGGACCGGCATCAAGACGGCCTTGAACACGGGCAAACCGACGGCCCGGAGGACCCCGAAGGTCAAGTCAATCTGTTCTCCGGCGGTCATGGGCCGGAGGAGCATGCGCCGATCGAGGATCCGCAAGCGTCTCTCGATTCGGTCGATCAACTTCTGTCGCATGGATGGCTAGGGCGGTGGACCTGTTTTTGGGCCGACTGACTGTTCCATCGTACTCTTTCGGGTGGCTCAAGCGTTATAAACTTTCAGAACGATGTTGACTTCGATGACCTTGGCCCTGCTTTTGGGGGCGAATCCCTCCATCAACGATTGTGTCCCGGCGAACTTTCGATCGGCGACCTTTGTGGCCCGAAAGGTGACCGGCAACCAACGG
The DNA here is from genome assembly GCA_002343825.1 of Chthonomonas sp. UBA2391. Taxonomy (GTDB): domain Bacteria; phylum Armatimonadota; class Fimbriimonadia; order Fimbriimonadales; family Fimbriimonadaceae; genus UBA2391. The sequence continues at coordinate 20,852 of DDSL01000084.1, read as the reverse complement.
GAGCTGGCCAAGATCAACAAAGACTTTGGCATGAGCTATCGATTTAGCTCGACTACGGTCAGCATGGAAGAGCCGTTCAAGCTCCGGATGGAAAGCAAGGTGGATGATTCGACCTTTCTCTTCATCGTGAACGGAGTGAACAAAGTCGCCCGCGCGCCACGGAGCAACATCAACGTTCGGGAGAACGTGGCGACGAAGCCCGGCAAGCGCCAGACCGCCTTCGACTTTGGCTTGTTGACCCCCGCCATGTTGAAAGATCTCTTCGATGCGACCTTTGTCCGGATCGACCGGGCGACGGGCCTGGCGGTGTTCGACCTCAAGTACAAGGCGAACATGAAGGACAACACGCGCAACCGAGTCTTTCTGGACCCTCAGCGCAAGGTCATGGTGCGTCGGGAGTGGTATAGCCAGATCGACAATCGACTGCAGGCGACCTTTGTTTACACCTCGTTTAGCAATGTCGGAGGGGTGAACTTTCCGGTTGCATTTGAGGTCCGCAACGCCGAGAACAAGGTCGCCGGCAGCATGAAGTACGAGAACCTCAAGGTCAACGTGAGCCTCGACGATGCCCTCTTCAAGCTCTAACCAAAGAGCTTGGTGAGGGTCTGGCTGATCGCATTGGCCGTGAACTGGACGAGCGGCAGGCTCGCCTGATAGTCCATGCGCGTGGGGCCGATGATGGCAAGGATCCCGGCCTCGTCGTTGCCGATGTAGAACGGTTGGCGGACAACGGAAAATCGGCGCAGGACCTCGTTGGAGTTCTCGCTGCCGATGACGACCGGCTCCTGGCTATCTTTCAGAGCGGGTTCTGCCTCACCGAGCTTCTTGAACAAGGTCTGGACGGGTTCGGGATCTCGAACGAATTCGGGCTGGGCAAAGAGGAACTCCTTTCCGTCGATGAAGATCTTTCCGTTATCGAGATCTCGGGCAACCGAGCGCAGAGCGGCCATCGCGCCGGCGAGGAGCTTGTCCAGGGTAAGGATTCCGGTCGGATTGGGCGCCTTCAGCCGTCGCAGGGCGGGAAGAGATTTGCCCTCCATCGCCTGGACGAGGATTTCGTTGGCCCTACCGATGTGATCCAGAGTGAGACCGGGGGGACATTCGATGAGCTTGTTCTCTACGTGTCCGTTGCTGAGGATGAGGACGAGGAGCGCTTTCTCGGGTCCGAGGGCGGTGATGACAGCGTGCTTCGCTCGGACTCGATGGTCGCTGACGGTCACGGCCGCGCTCAGGAGTTGGGTCATCCGGCTGAGAAGTCCGGTGGTTTCGGTGAGGAGGGTCTGCAGGATCTCCCCCTCTCTCGTGATGTGTCGGACCTGCTGCTGGCTTTCGGGTTTGGGCTCTTGCAGAATGGCGATGTGGTCGACAAAGTACCGATAACCTTGGTCGCTCGGAATTCTTCCCGCGCTCGTGTGGGGTTGGTCCAGATACCCAAGCTCCGACATCTCTGCGAGCTCGTTTCGAACGGTGGCGCTCCGGACTCCGAGCTGGTATTTGCGGGTGAGGAGTTCGCTTCCGACGGGCTCCGCGGCCTGGACGTATTCAAACACCACGGCTTGGAGAATGGTCTGCTTTCGGGGGTCGAGCGGTTCCACTGAGTTCATTGTACGCCAAGCGGGATGACGATCCAGCAAGAGCGATTGCGGGGTTTGGCGCTAGGCTTGCCTCGCCCCGCAATCGCCCCCTCCCACTAGTCGCCGACGCGGTCGAAGTTGCTCGACAGGATGATGTAGTCAAAGACCGTGACCCACCCGTCTCCATCCAAATCGCTATCCGGATCGAGCGCCAAGGTATCCACAGGCTTGTCAAAATCCGCCGAGAGCTGGATGTAGTCAAAGATCGTGACCGCATTGTCCGAGTCCACGTCCCCATTCGGCAGCGAAAGAGTCACTTGGCCAGAGCCGAAACGAGACAACGTCACCGGCGCCGCCTGGAACAGCCAAGACCGACCTCCGGCATAAACCTCACAAGGTCCCTGGCAAGGCGTCTCCACCGTGATCGTCGTCTGCGAGGTATTCGCCGGCAGCGAGATCGTCCGAGTGTCCGCCTGACCCGTGGTCAGATCGCGGATCACTAACCAAAGCAGCTTTTGGCTCGCGTCGCCGATGAAGTCTTCCAAGGTGAGATCAATCTGGACTGTTTGAACGGGCTGAAGGATCGCGGCTCGAGAATTGCCTGGACTCACCGTCGAGGCGATGATCTCTCCTCTGTTGTTGATGTCCGTCGCCCCCGAGATCGACCAAGCTCCTCGATTCGCCACGATGTTGTCAAGCGCGTGAATTGTTCCTCCGGTCCAGAGCACTCCGTAGAACTCAAATGGGGTGGGGTTCAAATACCCAACCGCCTCGCCCGCGTCGTTGAGCCCCAGGGCCGAGTAACTGAGGTTATTGGTCCCCAAGAGCTTCGGAAGGGAGGTGAATCCAACCCCAGTTGTCCATCGGAAGGGATCGGTTCGTCCCCCGCTCGTCGTCGCGTTCAGGGTGACCGCGGCGGGTTCATTGATGTCGGTCCCACTGGCAGACTGGTACCCGGATGGGACCCCCAAGGTACTGATCGAGTTCTTGTGGCGAATCACCACGTTCCGACCCTGCGAGTCCCGGGCCGTTCCCACCGCGGTCCCAAAGGAGTTCACCGCCACTAGTCTCGAGGTGGCGTTGGCATCTTGGGTCAAAAACCCAGTTGGGCTGATCGGTTTTTCAGCATACGTGCCACGAACGCCCTGGACTCTTTGGTCTGGGCTCCCGTTGACGACTTCGCCGTTGCCATCGCCGACGATATGGTCCGCGTCGGAGATCCCTTTCAGCGAGGCGCTCGTTGTCTGCCATCCGCTGAGGAGGTCGAAGGTTCGAGCGAAGTTCTCGCTCGACCAGCGGACGCCTCGCTGATAGGTCGTTCCGTTGATGGTGACCTTGTAGTCACCGACGATCCGTCCTTGTGCGTTGATCGACCGGGGAGTGCAGTCGGCCGCCCCGGCTGGGACCTGCAAAATCGTGTAGCTCCCATCCATCTTCCACCGATAGGGGAAGTACTGGAAAGGCGATTCGGTGATTCCGGTCCCGACGACTTCGCCAACATCATTGAGGTCGGTGGCGGCCGAGAACTTGTGGAGGGGACTGATCGGCAACAGGGTCATCTGGTACTTCGGGGTCGTTGCGATACCAGCGGCGCCAAAGAGTCCAAGGGTGATCAAAGGGAAAATGCGATAGAGCTTCATGAGGTTTGCAAAAAGTGGCCGGAAGGTCAAATCCGGCCCATAGCACTCTTGTCAGGTCCAAAAATGGACTTTAGAGGTCCCCTGCCTTGTCAAAGTTGTTCGACAGGATGATGTAGTCGAAAATCGTCACCGAGCCATCACCGTCCAAGTCGGCATCGGCGGAAAAGTTCGCCTCGCCGGAACTGGTGTCAAAGGCGGCAGAGAGGTCGATGTAGTCGAAGATCGTGACCTCGTCGTCGCCGTCAACATCCCCGTTGAAAACGATGGTTGAACTGCTCGCCGATCCGTGAGCGGGCAAGGTGATCGTGAAAACTCGGCTGAGCCAGTGCCATGCCTTGAAGCGGACCTTCACCGTGCCTTGAGCCGTGGTCTTGATGGTGGCCACGCCGACGCTTCCTCCGCCCGAGAGGGTGCCTTGTCGGGTGTCGAGGACTTGGTTCGTGTTGGGGTCGCGGAACTCGACGGTGTAGGGGACGCCATGGGCCCCGCCGACGTAGTCGCTGAGGCCGACGGCATAGGTCAGGCTCTGGACGGGGCTGATGAGGATGGCTTGGCCCGGGGCGCTTGGGTTGGGCTTACCGAATCCCACCATTTGGCCGCGCTCGTTGATGTCATTGACCTCGGAGACGGTCCATCCATTGGAATTGGTCAGGAGGGTATTGATGGGGTGAACGGCGCCGTCGCTCCAAAGCAGGGGGATGAACTCGGCATTACCCGTGGCGTGGCCAATGATGGTGCCTTGGTCGTTGATCCCCACGGAGAGGTGGCTGTAGCTGTTTTTGCCAGCCAGAGTAGGAAGGGTTTGGTACCCGTCGAAGAGGTCCCAGCGAACCGCTCGCCAGGGTTGGCCGACGAGGCGGGCATTGACCGACATGGCCGTGCTGGCATTGATTCCGCTGGCTTGGGCGGTGGTGTACCCGGCGGGGATCCCTAGATCTTGGATATTGTTTTTGTGCCGGATGACCCGGCGGTTGCCATTGGCATCGGTGGAGTAGCCGGCTGCGGTTCCGAAGCTATTGACCGAGACCAAGCTGCTTTCAGCCGTATCGTTGGTCACCAGGAAGCCGATGTTGACGGGGTTTGGCCATCCGATGGTCCATCGGAATCCTTGGGGGTTATCGAGGATCAGGGTTCCGCTGATGGCGTGCGTTCCCCAACCGACGACTTGGTCGGAATCGTTGATAGCGAGGGGGACGATATTGGCCGCGGACTGGCTGAGGAAGGCCTGAATGGGCATGAGGGGAGACCCGGCTTCCCAGACGGCACCTCGCGAGTAGGTGACGCTGTTGATAACCTTTTGGGTTGTGCCGATGATCTTGCCGTCGTTGTTGATGGCGGTGGCGCGGTTGAACTGCGAGTCTTGGGGGGCAGGGAGGAGAAATGCGAGTCCGTTTTTCCAGAGGACAGGGTAGCTGCGGCTGGATCCCGGGAGGACCATTGCGCCCACGATTTCGCCTTGTTCGTTGAGCCCATAGGCTTCGGACCCGGTGGCGTTGCCGTGAGTGAGGGGCTTGACTTCGAATTCGAGAGCGGGTGCGGTTGCGGCGATGCTGAGGAGTGCGGCGACGGACAAGAGCGTCAAGTTGCTTTTTTGGATTTTCATGGTTGCCTTTTTGCCCGGCCTGGGGCTCGGGTCTGAAGGCAACTTTAGGGCAGGGGCAAGGACGCAACCGTGGACGAAAAGGACCTTTTTCCTGCCGGGGCACGGTTTCTTTGCTTTTTGCGGATCTGTCCACGGCCCAGTCCATGGAGTTCTTGTTTGATGGAGGGGATGTTCTTGATCACGAGTTATTGGGCGGATGCGTCCTTCGTTGTTCGGGCCGGTTCTCCACCGTGGATTTTTCCGAGTCCGACGAGTCGGAGTTCGGCGGACGTTTGGATTTGGTAGATCGTGTCCATGAGTGGGTGGTCCGGACCCTTTTGCCAGGCGGTCTCGAACGCTTTTTCGCCGATTTGTCTCTGGGTCTCGGCTTTCCAGTCTTCGAAGAGCTGCTGATCGAGTTGGGTGAAGAGAGGGAGGTCGCCCCGGTGGAACTGGATCGAAGCCACTCGCCGGACGGATTCGGCCTTCGCTTCGGGCTCGGTCGTGAGCTGGGTTTCGATTTCGGCCAGAGACCGGGCGCTCTCAAAGATCCCCATCCGGTCTTGGCTAGTGACCATGACCTGGAGTCCGGCCACGTATCCGGGGAGGGCCCGCAGGGGCTTGCCATAGGCCTTCCAACAGTCGGCCTCGTTGATATCGCACCAGGCTGCTATCCGGGTCCACTGATTCTGGTTCGCAATGTGTCGAGAGCGCTGCAAGAATCCAACGGCCGCCTCATGACGACCTCGATGAAGCTCCAGAATTCCCAGCTTCATGAACGTATCCGTCTGCACACCCGGCGATTGATGGACCACCGCGACCTCAAGCCCTCCCGCTACCTCGGCCGCCTTTTCCAGATCCCCAATCTCCTGATAGGTGGTCACTAAGCGTAATGCCGCAAGGAATTGCAGCTTGGTGTCCCCGATCTCCCGCGCCACGGCTGCCCCCCGCTCTGCAAATTCCACCGCGCGTTCCCGTTGGTTGCGATAGATCGCAAGCAAGGCCAAGACCAACAGAACGCGTCCAGCCTGAGGACTGCTTGGGTCGGCCGCCGACAGAATGGCCTGGGCCCAATACCAGGCCTCGTCGATCCGGGTGCGTGCGCTCCAATATTGGAACAACGTGAGGTGGGTCGCCAAGGCGCGGGTGGCGTCCCGGCAGTCGTGAAGGATGAACCCGAGGGCTTCCCGAATATTGTCGTAAAGGTCATCTGTCCGCAGGTAGCCTGCAAGCATGGCCGGGGTGTCGGCCTCCTTCAGATGCTCCTTCGCTTGCTCAAGGTAGTAATCGGCATGAGCTTGCCGAAGCGCTTGGATCTCCTCCAGCCCCGAATGGTGCGCCCGAACCACCGCACGGGTCGTCTCGAGAAGCCGAAAAACGCTCTGCCCGTCCTCCTCGGCCCGGACGATCAGGTTCTTGGTCACCAAGTCTCGCACCAGACGAGCCACCGGAACCGCCTCCGAATGGGTCCGACCAACGATCTTGTTGAGCTCTTCCAACCGAAATTGCCCAACCAAAATCGCCGCCGTCCGCAAGACCGCAAGCTCTTCTGGGGCAAGATGCTGAAGGCTCCATTCCAGCATCAACTGAAGCGACCGATGCTTGCCCGGCGCACCGCCGGGTTGATCCACCCAGGTCTGCAGATTCGCCTCGAACTCGGTGGCGAGCTCGTCGATGGAAAGCGCTTCTAGCTGCCCTGCCGCAATCTCGATCGCCAACGGGAGACCATCGAGGCGTTGGCAGATTCGGCGGATGACTTCGCGCTGATCCGCCGACGGAATCCAGCCGTGCCGCAGACGCTGGGCGCGGTCGATAAAGAGTTCGACGGCGGCCTCGGCATCGGGGTCTTCGGTGAGGCTCTCCAGCGGTTGCAGCCACTCGGTCGGGAGTTGGAGCCGCTCGCGCGTGGTGGCGAGAATTCTGAGTCCTGGCAGGATGCTCAGAACATGGTCGGCGGCGGCCGCGCTGGCCTCGACCAAGTGTTCGCAGTTATCAAGAACCAGGAGCACAGGGTCGGTGCCCCAACGTTGGATGAGTTCATCAGCGGCTTTTTCGACCGCTTTATCGGCTACATCTAGGGCGCGATAGACCTCGGGGGTCACGAGTTCAGGGTTGGAGAGCGGGGTGAGGTCAAGAAACCGAACGCGGTCGGTCCCGGTTTTTTCTTGCCAGGTTCGGGCGACCTCGACGGCGAGACGCGTTTTGCCCATTCCGCCCGGACCGACCAGGGTCACGAGGCGGTTCTGGTGGAGAGACTCGAGAAGTTGATTCCTCGCCGATTCTCGCCCGAAGGTTCGGCCGAGGAGTTCGGGCAGGGTCGCCGTCCGACGACGGCTGGGAGTCGCGGCCTCGGGTTCTTCGGGTGGGGCCTTGGCTTGGGCCGACAGCTCGCGGTAAAGGGTCTGGACGGCTTGCCCTGGTTCCAGCGAGAGGTCCCGGCGCAGCTTGGACCGGAGATGCCGATAGGCTTGGATGGCGGCCGCGTAGTCCTGTGCCTCGGCCAACCGCCGCATCAGCTCGGCGGTGTAGTGCTCGCGGTAGGGCTCGGCCTGGATCGCGATGCGGAGAATGCCGATCTCGCCGTTTCGGTCGGCCTTGGATTGGGCTTCTTCCAAAGAAATTTGGAGAATCTGGTCGCGGAGCTGGTGCCACTCCGCCCGCAGGGGGAGAACCCATTCCTGATAGCACCCGGGCAGCCAATCGAAGGCGGCGGACTGAAGCGTGGTCTCGGAGATCTGGCGGTTCTGGACCGCCAACCGGGCCTCCCATAGGTCGCATTCGCACCGAGCCGGGTCGATCGAGATGGTGCGCGATTGGGCCGCGTGAAGACAATCTTGGTCCCCTAGCGCGTCGCGGAGGTCGGTGAGGGTGCGGCGGAGGTTGGCGCGGGCCTGGGGCTCCGGACTCTCGGGCCAGAGGTTTGCGGCGAGCCATTCGCGGTCGACCTCGCGCCCCTGATACCAACAGAGGAGTGCCAGCAGCCATTCCCCGCGCCGGCTGCGGAGCGGGCGGATGGGGGTTTCTCCGGTTCGAACTTCGAAGGTTCCGGCGAGTTGGACCCTAAGCACTAGCCTCTAAGTTATCACACGGTGGCGATTTTTGGGGAGTTGGCTTCTCGTCGCCCCGGGGCAGGGCTGAGGCCATTCGGCCGAAGCCAGGGCCTGGCCTTGGGCCGGGGCGAAGGGGCCGAGCTAGACCGGGAGACGGCTGCGGAGGCCGTGGGTGAGGGCGATCGCGAGGGCGTCGGCGACGTCGTCGGGTTTGGGGGTTTCTCTCAGGCCCAGCAGCTTGGTCACCATGAACTGGACCTGTTGCTTGGTCGCCGACCCGTTTCCGACCACGCTGAGCTTAACTTCGGGCGGCGAGTACTCACACCAAGGGATTCCGCGTGCCCCCACACAAACCAAGACCACACCAAGCGCCTTGGCCACATCCATGGCTGTTGTCTTGTTCACGGTGAAGAGCAAGCGCTCGGTGGCAACGGCTTCGGGCGAATGCTGGCCGAGGAGGGCTTCCATCTGTTCGCGGATCAGCAAAAGCCGGTCGGGAAGGGCGATGGGGGGGGTCTTGATGAGGCCGTAATCGATCGGCTCGACCCGTGACCCGATGCGGCGGATCAAACCGTAGCCGATCCGCTCGAGTCCGGGGTCGATGCCGAGGATGATCATCCCGCGCTCGGGGTGACGAACTCTTCGCCCTGATCGGCCGGGACTGCCGCTCGCATCTTGTCGAGCTTTTCTTGAAAGATCGCCAAGGCGCGCCCGGAGAGGCCGTGTTCGGATCCGCCGTCCAGCATCTTTTGCAGAGCCATCAGTTCGGCCCGGCTAAACCGGACCGAGCCGAGGAGATGCTCCTCGAAGGCCTCGTAGGCCAGCGGGCAGACGGCCCGCGCGCACTGGGCCAATGCCTCGGCATAGACTCGGATCTCGTATTGCGCGTGGCTATCCATCCGCAGGGCTAGAAACCGGAAGAGATTGTGCAGGTCGATTTGCCAATACCACTCGGTATAGAGCGAGAGCGGGAGGTTGTTGCGGGCGATCTCACGGGCCAGACCTTGGTCCAGCATCTGGGTGTAGTGGGCATAGATCGTGGCCTGATCGTCGGCCATTTCGGCCCGGATCTGGGCCGCCGCTTCGGGGTCCAGCGATTCGTCTCCGCGAGCTTGCTTGTTGTTGGCGCTCTGGACTCTTAAGGTTTCGGCCGCGGGAACATAGAATTCGTCGCGCATGATCGAATAGCGCCCGCTGATCTCGTTGAGCCGGGCCGTGCGGTGGCGGACCCACTGGCGAGCCACGAAGATCGGCATCTTGGCGTGGAACGTCAGGACCACTTGCTCGAACGGGGAGGTGTGCTCGTTCCGCAGCAGGTAATGGATCAGCCCCTTGTCTTCGCGGACGGTTTTGGTTCCCGCGCCATAGCTCACGCGGGCGGCCTGGACGATGCGCTGGTCTCCGCCGAGATAGTCCACGAGGCGGACGAAGCCCTTGTCGAGGCAGGGGATTTCGACATCGAGGAGCGCCTCGGCCTCTGGGACGGTGATTCGGGCCATAACCCTTGCATTGTATCCGGGCCGCGGTGAGGTTTCGCGCCGCCCGGGCCCGGGGCCACTCCCGACCCAGGGGCCCCGACGCTGCGCGTCGCTCTGGGTCTCGCCCCCGCCCGGCGCGAAGCCTACCGCGAGAACTCCCAAGCGATCAGCCGAACCGTGAAGTCTCCGCAAACGACGTAGTTCCATTGGCCAACCGCGCCGTCGAGCCATTCGAGCCGGTAGTTTCCATCTTCAAGAACCCTGCACCCGCCCTGCATGCAATCGGCATTCTGCCCCCAAAAGCAAAACTCCTCCACTTTCTCGAAGTTCATGGCTACCAATACACTCACGATGCCGAAGCCCAGCCCTTCGTCGATGGGAAACGGCCAAAAATCAACGATCCCACTGGTGACATTGAACTCCGCTTCGATATAGAGAGCGTCTCGGCGGGGCTGCAAGTAGATCTTGCCCAGCTCAGCGTCATGCCAAAGATCTTCCTTGCCAGATTTGAGGTTCTCCAGAGCGTGAACCAGAGTCTGGCGGAATTGTTCGAGTTCGTTCGGTTCAATCATTTTAAGATCTAGCGGTTTACCTTTCCCGCCAAAAAGAAAATCAACAGGGCGAGATTGTGCAGTACCAATAGAACCCATCTCATTTTGCTGGAGAAGTTGCGAACTTTAGCGAGATCAGGCACGACCTTCTCGGTGCCCAATTTGAAGAGGTTCACAATCCAGAAGTGGCTTTTCAAACCCCAGCCGACATAACCCGGTGACGTAAAGATCAATACAAAGAGATTGACGAGGACCCAAATGAGCAATTGACCTGGCTTCATACGTTCTCATTGAACTCTCGAAATACTCGGTGTCCAGTGCTGTGGCGGGCACGGTTAAGCCTTGTTTTCTCAGTCCCGATTCACTTAAAATACCCTTAATGAAAAGGGGATGGATCATCGCCGCGGGGTTGGTTGCGACTGTCGCGGTAGGAGTAGTCGTGGTCCTCAGCATCCCGGCTGCGAGTTTCCGGAGAGCGGCGAATGAACTGCCTGCGGCGGAGGCCGAAGCCCGGCGGCGCGGAATTCCTCTGAGCTTGACGGATCCGAAGCTCCATGCGGACCTCGCCGATGAAGAGAACGCGGCCCTCAAGCTTCCGGCCCTGATCACACGCCTTCAGGCGGCGAGCAAAGGCAATGCAGACCGAGGGAAAAAGGCACGGGACTTTTTGGGAGACCCCACGGAGGAGAATCGAAAGGCGGCCATCGAGACGATCAAGATTCTTGACCCCATCCTGGATGAGTTTGTAACGCTCAGCCGGATGAAGGGAATGCGTTTCCCACGGGACTGGGGGACAAAGAGCCCTTACGAACTATTGTTTCCCGAGCTGGCCCATATCAAGTCCATCGCCCAGTATCTTTCGGTTCGGGCCGTACTTGGTGCGGAGGCTGGACGCTTCAAAGCGAGTCTTGAGGACGTTAAGGTTGCATTACGCTTGTCGGTGATGGTCGGTTCCGTCCCCTCCTTCATCGGGGGCTTAGTCCGAATTTCGTGCGAGGCCATTTCCGCTCGAGCAATTGAACGCATCGCTTCGACTGAGCCAAACAATAGACCACTTCTGGCTGAGTTGAAACAAGTCATAAGGTCTCATCAAGTTAAGGAGTTTGATATTCTTCGTTTCATTTATGGTGAAGTTGCGATGGCCTATACGACTTGTATCCATCTTCGAGCTCCAGGGAAGTCAGAGACCTTTGACCTTGGAGAAGAATGGGGCGTCTACGATCCACTACGGCGATTTGACGAGCAGACAGTGCAGAGCGGCTTTGCGGCCCGAGCGATTCAGTGGAATTTTCGAATGCTTGACGCTCTTGCTGAATCGGCAAACTTTGCTACTCGCTACGATCGTCTTCAATATGCCGAAGATGTCCATCCGCGGCCGAACCACTGGGACGCTACATGGCTCATGTCGGCCATCATATCACCGATGTACGCTGAATTCTATGCCGCCACGGTTGCTCGCGAAGCGAGGCTTCGACTCACTTGGAACTTACTCAAGGGCGTTCAGCAGTATGGTGCACCATCAAACTGGCCAGAGCAGTTGAATCCGAACATCGGCTTTATGGTGGACCCTTTCACTGAATCTCCCTTCCTTTATCAAAAAGATGAGAAAGGAATTCTGCTCTACAGTCCCGGAAAGGATCTGAAGGACGATGGCGGGAGAGCGACCAAGGTGGATCGGCAAGATGAGAAAGAAACGACCGACGTAACGGTGGCTTTTCCTTATCGTCGAATGTGATAACTGCAGAGCACTGGTTCGGCTGATCTGCAAAACCCGCATTCCGTTCGCAAGGCTCTCGAACCTCATCCCTGAGGGAGAAGATCTTCGGATTTTCGGGCGCCAGGTAGAGCGGGGCAAGGACTCCAAACAACCCCGGACGAGACGTCCGGGGCGCAAGCGGAGCGGGAGCTCCGCGCTCCGTCTCAGTGCAACTGTGGCACTGTAAGCCGCGAAGCGGATTGCAGTGGTTTGGGTTGAGTCAGTCGAAGTTTCCCCGCACAATTGCGTGTCTCATCTCAGGCGAAGTGTCGTACACTAGCTTTCATGAAATGCCCAGGCTTACCTGCCACTTTTTTAGGTTTTTTGTTGACCGTCAGTGTGGCGTCAGCCAGGGAGTACCGAATCGTCGGTGAGTTCACCTCTCCAGGACTCAACAACCTGATCGTTTCTGCTGCACGTGATGGCGTCGTGGCGTTCCGTTCGNNAGTGTCGTACACTAGCTTTCATGAGGGGACAAGCGATTGCTGCATTTTTTGTGTTAACAACTCTTAACATTCAAGCTGAGCAGCCTAGATATCGGTTCATCGGCACGGTTCAATCGCCACAGTTTGATCTTGGACCCCAGGGTGGTGTTCGCAATGGAGTTGGCGGTTACATTGGCTATCCTCCTGGCCTTCGGCCCGGAATTCTCGCCTCCCCCACCGGCTGGACCAACCTGGACGAAACCTACGGAGTGCAGAGCGCCCGAGTCAATGGCGTTGGCGACCGGGTGATCGGGGTTTCTTGGCGAAGCTCAGATGGCACCGACGGCTATCTCTATGACGGCAAACTCACCAAGTTCAAGCGGAGTCCGAACTACCTCGGCATGTCGGTCGAACTCTCGGGCGGGGGCGGCGACTGGGTCGGGGGACGGATTGTTTTCAATGAAGCGGGAGCCGGAGCCACCGACGACCCCATCGGCAGCATCGCCATCGGCTATAACCCCGTCACCGACCAGCGCGTCGAGTTCCAAGAGTTCTATCACAACAAGTTCATCGCCTCCAACCCCGAGGGCACGATGCTCTTTATGTCCAGCCAGAGGTGGATGAGTTCGCCCTTCGACAGCGGATCGCACGCCATGTACACAGTTCGAGATGGAGTCACCCGCTACTTGGGTCCAGGATACGCCCACGATCTGAATGATAACGGAGACGTCCTCTATTCGATTGGCTCGGGTCCGATGTACGTCCAAGACCGCTTTGGGAACAGCCGACTAGCCGCCCCGGAGAATGATGATGACAATCTTTCCGTCGATGGCGGCCAGATTGACAATCTGGGCCGCGTTCTTTCATGGGATGCCCCTAGCCTAACAACCTTCGTCAGTTGGGGAGACCGGTGGTACAACCTGAAGGACTGCATCGAAGGCGGGTGGCAAGGCGGTATACCTCCCATGCTCGACCCCGTCACCGGTTATCTCTACACCGGTGGTGGCCGCATCTACGCCCCCGTCCCCGAACCGGGGACGATGGCCGCGCTGGGGCTGGGGGTGGCCGCCGTGCTTCGCCGGCGGCGGCCGAGAGCCTAGGACCGCTCAGCCCAGCGTGTCGGTCTTGAAGGCGTGAGGCAGAAGGTCGCTGAGGGTCAGGATTCGCCCAACTCCGGCGGGGGTGGCGAGGGCTACCTCCAGATTCGGGCCGGCGAATTCGGCGATGACCTGCAGGCACATCCCGCAAGGCGAGCCTCCGTCGGCGGTGACCACCAAGAGTTGCCCTATCTGCCGTTCTCCCGCCGCCACCATCGTGACGATCGCCGTCCGCTCGGCGCAGATCGTGCCGCCAAAGCTGATGTTCTCCACGTTACAACCCGTAAACACCTGCCCCGAACCCGAGACGAGCGCGGCCCCGACGTGATATCGGCTATAGGGGGCATAGGCCCGGGCCTGGGCCGCCACCGCGGCTTCCAATAAAGCGTTCCAATCCATCATTGCAGCACCGCGATCGTGACGCCCGATCCGCCCTCGCTGGGTTCGCCGTCCCGATAGCTGGCGACTCCTCGGTGCGCGCGCAACCGGTCGTGGGTCAGCTTTCGGAGAATGCCCTCACCCTTGCCGTGGACGATCCGGACGCTGGGAAATCCGGCCAAAAGGGATTCGTCGAGAAACTTGTCGAGTTCGACCTGCGCATCTTCGGCCCTCATACTGATCAGCACGAGCTCCATGCCGGTGGTCTGCACCTTTTGCAACTGAAGGTTCGGGCGCGATTGGGGCTTGGGGGCGGCAATGGCCTCCTCGGTGGGCTGAAGTTGGGCGATGGGGAACCGCATCTTGACGCTGCCGAGCTGGACGTAGGCCTGGCCGTCACGGGGCTCTTCGACCACGGTCCCGACTTGGCCAAATCCAACGACCTTGACCTTGGCCCCCTTGTGCAGGGGGGCGGATTCGGTCTTGGGGTTCGCCCGGGGCGCTGGGCGCAGGTCGCGGGCGGTCTGCTGACCGATCTGCTGCAGGTCCTTGAACCGAGACCGGGCCTGTTCGATCCCTGTTTGGGTGGGGTTGGCCTTGATCTGGTCAAAGATCTGCTCCGCTTCGAGACGAAGCTCGCGAAGAGTCTCCTCAAGCTGTTCGGCGGCCTTGCGCCGGACTTCCCGGCGGGCATCTTCAATCTCCCTCAGCTTCCGCTCCGATTCGCGCTCGACTTCGCGCAGCTTGGCCGCGAGTCGGTCGCTTTCGCTCTGGGCTTTTCGGGCGCGCTTTTCGGCCTGGTCCAGCTTGTCCAGCATCTGGCTGACCTCCTGCTGTTGCACCCCCGCTTCCTTTTGGGCGAGTTCGATGACCTCTTTGGGCATCCCGGTGCGCTCGGCGATCATCAGGGCATGGCTTGCGCCGGGTGATCCCATCAGGAGTCGGTAGGTCGGTCGGAGCTCGCGGCGGTCGAACTCCATGCTGGCATTGATGAAGCCAGGGGTATTGGTGCCAAAGACCTTGAGTTCGCCGTAGTGGGTGCTGGCCATCACCTTGGCCCGACGAGCTTGGATCGTGAGGAGAATGGCCCGGGCCAGGGCGGCCCCTTCAGCGGGGTCGGTTCCGGCGCCGACTTCATCCAGCAAGACGAGGGCCCCCGGTTGAAGTTCCTTGACCGCGGTGGCGATATTGCGGATGTGGCCACTAAAGGTCGAGAGCGATTGTTGGAGGCTCTGCTCGTCGCCGATGTCGGCCCAAATCTGAGTGAACGGACCCATCTCGACCTCCAGCGCGGGGGGAAGGATGCCCGATTGGATCATCGCGACATAGAGCCCCACGGTTTTGATGGCGACAGTCTTTCCGCCGGTGTTGGGGCCGGTGATTAGCAGGCCATCGTGCTGGGAGCCGAGGTCGATGCTGAGCGGTACGGCCTGGGCCGGGTCGAGCAGAGGATGCCGGCCCTGGTGGATCACGATGCGGGCCTCGCCCCGGATCCGGGGTTCGCAGGCACGGGTCTCTTGGGCGTGGCGACCCTTGGCGAAGGTCAGATCCAGCCACCCGAGAGCCTCGATTCCGGCGGCGATGGCGTCGCCATGGACTCCGACGAGTCCGCTGAGTTTGGTCAGAATCCGTTCGATCTCAGCGACTTCGGCCGATTCCGCCTCTCGCAACGAGTTGCCGAGCTGAACGACATCTTCGGGTTCGACGAAGAGGGTGGCTCCGGTGGAGCTGGTGTCGTGTACGATGCCGCGGATCTTGCCCCGATGTTCGCTCTTGACGGGGACCACGTATCGCCCCGATCGGGTGGTGACGATGGGGTCGCTCAGCAGGTCGCGGCTGGCGCCGGTGGTGTAGCTGTGGATCCGCTCCTGGAGCCGTTGGGCGAAGTTTCGCTTGGTTTGCCTGAGCCGGGCGAGCTCTGGGCTGGCGGTGTCGAGGATCTCACCATCGGGGTCGAGGCTCTCTTGCAAGCGGGTTTCGAGCTTGGTGTCCTCGGTGAGCTCGGTCGTCCAGTGTGCCAGAGCATCGGCGGATTCGGCGTACCGGCGCACGAGGCGCATGGCGCTGAGCACGCGCGCCATCTGGGCTAATTGCAAGCTGGTGAGGACCCCGCCTCGGGCGGATTTCTTGGCTTCTTGGCGCAGGTCGGGGAGTTCGTGGAGACTCGGGGCGGGATCTTGGTCGAGTAGCTTGAGCCCGGCCAGAGTCTGGTCGAGCTGGGCCCTGACGGCCTCGGGATCAAAGGTCGGCAAGGTCTCGAGAGCCCGCTGGCAAGCCAGGGGCATTTGGCACTGGGCTGCGACCTGTTGGAGCACGCGGTCGAACTCAAGTACTCGGAGCGCGTGGTCCATGGTCGCCTCAAATCTGGTCGAGCACGCTGAGGGCTTCGATGACCGCGGCGGCGGCTTCTCGGCCCTTGTTGCCCATCTTGAGTCCCGCGCGGTCGAGAGCTTGTTCTTGGGTGTCAGGGGTCAAAATGCCCCAGCCGATGGGCTTCTTGGTTTCGACCTGGAGTCGCATCAGTGCGGAGCCGACGTCGCCGGCCAAAAGCTGGGCATGGGGGGTCTGGCCTTGGAGAATGCACCCCAGGGCAATCACCGCATCGCAGTCTTTGTGGAGCATTTGGGCGGCCACGGCTGGGATCTCCCAGCTACCGCTGACGGTGGCGAGGGTGACCTTTTTGCATCCGGAATCCTCAAGGACTTCGAGCGCACCTTTCCGCAGTTGGTCGGTGATGATCTCGTTCCAACGGCCAACGATCACCCCGATGTGCTTATCGGCGGCGTTCATTCTCCCTTTGATTTCTCGTTTCTCCACACTCTAAAGTATGGCTGGTTCGCTGCGCGGGCGGAGTCGGCTATCCTAGCGAGGGATGCCAAACGGCTGGACGATTCTCCTCGATCTGATCATCACGCTCAGCGCGGCGCTGGGCTTGGGGCTCTTGCTCGAAAAGCTCAAGCAGAGCGCGGTGATCGGCTATCTGCTGGCCGGGGTTCTGGTCGGGCCGAGCCTTACTGGGTGGGTCAAGGATATCGAGATCGTGAACCTTCTGAGCGAATTGGGAGTGGCTTTGTTGCTCTTCACGATCGGGCTCGAGTTCAGCTGGCGGCGGCTCTTGCGGCTGGGGAAGATTGCCTTCATCGGAGGGACGCTTCAGATCGGCCTCGTGATGGCGGCGGTGATGGGGCTGGCGATGCTCTTTGGCATCGATTGGCGGGCCGCGCTCTTGCTCGGTGGGGTGGCCAGCATGGCTTCGACCAGCATTGTATTACGGCTTTTGAAGGAGCGGAATGAGCTCGATAGCTCGGCCGGCAAGGCAAGCATCGGGGTCCTCTTGGCCCAAGACATCGCGGTCGTTCCGCTGGTCATGATGGCAACCTTCCTCACCGGCGGGATCGGGGGAGGAAGCAAGGGGGGCGGCTCGGTCGGCGAGCTCCTGCTGAAGTCGGTCGTGTTTCTGCTTGTCCTATGGCTGGTGGTGATCAAGATCCTTCCGAAGGCGCTGGATGCCCGGCTGGTGGCAAGAAATCGGGAATTCGTCTTTTTGACCGCGATCTGTACTTGCATCGCGGCCACCTGGGGCGCGCACTTTGCTGGATTGTCCCCCGCGCTGGGGGCGTTTCTCAGCGGGATGCTTTTGGCTGAGTTCGTTTTTGCGGACCAGATGCGCAGCGACGTGAACAGTCTCAAAACTCTCTTCGTCACGGTCTTCTTTGCCAGTGTTGGAATGGTTTTGGACGTCAACTTCTTCGTTAAAAACTTGCCCTTGGTCATCGGGGTCTTGGTATTGATCTTGATACTAAAAGCGATTCTGACGGCGGTCGCGGTCAAGCCGTTCTTGCCCAGCGTGATCGCTAGTGGAGCGACCGGGATCATCCTCTGCCAAGTCGGGGAGTTCTCGTTCCTTTTGACCAAAATCGGCCACGAGGGCAAGTTGCTCTCGCCCTTCCTTTTTCAACTCGTGATCTCGGTGAGCGTCTTGAGTCTGGTGATGNNCGTGATGACCCCTTGGTTGGTCTCCAAGGCGAACCCAGTGGCGCGGTGGATGGCGATCCGGTTGATCCCCACCCGCAAACTAGCCGAAGCGGAAGAGGCCGGAGTCCCGAAGCTGGGCGGCCACATCTTGTTGATCGGGTTTGGCGAGTCGGGTCAGAAGGCAGCGGCGAAGCTGACCGAACAATCGCGCCCGATCATGGTGGTGGATTACGACCGGAGGCTGGTGGCGCTGGCCAAGGAGCGCGGATTCCACGCCCACCTGGGGGATGCGAGTCAAGCAGAGATTCTGATGGAATGCCACCTGCCCGAGGCGGCCAGCGTGGTCATCACGATTCCCGAGCCGGTCTTGAGCGGGGGGATCGTGGGGCTCTGCAAGACTCTCGCCCCGCACGTTCCGGTGGTGGCGAGGGGGCGATACCACGTGATGGTCGGGGAGCTGGATTGCAAGGGTGCGGATCTGGTGGTGGACGAAGAAAGCCTCGTCGGAGAGCAATTGGGTTCGCGGGTCATGGAATGTCTGGTGCCGGATCGAAAATTTTAACTTGGGTTTTGGAGCCAAACCTGGTATCATAAGGGCAGTCGCGAAAGCTCGCTTCACCTCCGATTGATCGAAAGCTCGTTCTTATCGCCATCCGAAAAGTGAAAGTTAGAGGGATTGTCCCTGAAAGTTAGTGACCGCGATAAGGAAAAAGTAAGTTGTCGAAGAAGAGATTGTTTGTCGGGAGCCTTTCGTACTCCACGACTGAGGAAGGACTCCTCAACGCGTTTAGCGCCTACGGCGCCAGTTCCGCCCGCATCATGGAAGGCCGAGGTTTCGGCTTTGTCGATGTGGACGAAGATAAGATGCAAGCCGCGATTGACGAGAAGAATGGGGCAACCCTGGATGGCCGTACGCTCGTAGTGAACGAAGCCCGACCGAAAGAAGACCGACCGCGACCCTCGGGTGGTGGCTACGGTGGCGGTGGTGGCGGCGGCTACGGTNNGCGGCTTCGGCGGCGGCGGCGGTGGTGGCGGCCGCGGCGGCTACGGTGGTGGCGGCGGTGGTCGCAGCGGTGGCGGTGGCTACGGCGGCGGTGGCGGCTACGGTGGTGGTGGCGGCGGACGCGGCGGTTATGGTGATCGCGGCGGACGCGGCGGACGCGACCGACGACGGTAATTCTAAGCGGTTTTTCTGCGTAGGCATACGCAGGTAAACCATGAAGTGCTTCTCACTTTGCTTGGGATCAACAATTCTTGCGGCCCTCACGATTGTCTCGTGTGGGTCGCATTCCGTTTCTGAATCAGCCGGTTCGGGGGCCGTTCCCGCCGGAGTCGACGGGGATAAGGCGCCCGAGGCGAAGGGCTACAAGGTGGATCTGGTCGTCGAGGGCTTTGATCGCCCCTGGGGACTCACCTGGCTTCCCGATGGGCGGATGCTCCTCACCACTAAATCGGGCGGAGTCTATACGGTCACCGGCGACACCTCGACCCCGGTTGAACTGGTCGGCTTCCCGGAAGTCTATGATGGCGGCCAGGGCGGACTCATGGACGTGGCCGTTCACCCTGACTTCGCCAAGAATGGCTGGGTCTATTTCACGGCTTCGACCGGATCGGGGCAGGCCAACCACACGACCTTGATCCGCGGCAAACTCACCGGCAATCGCTTGACCGAGGTCAAAACCCTCTTTGAGGTCACTCCCCTCAAGAACGGCGGACAGCACTTTGGCAGCCGCATCGTCTGGCGCAAAGACAAGACGATGTTACTGGCGATCGGCGACGGAGGGAACCCGCCCACCAAGCTCGATGGCGAGTGGATTCGCAACAATGCGCAGAACACTCAGAACCACCTCGGCAAGGTGTTGCACCTGACCGAAGAAGGCAAACCACCGGCCAAGGCAGCGGTCTCTGGCGGTCGGCCGGAGATCTATAGCTACGGTCATCGGAATATCCAGGGGATGTGCATCGACCCGCGCGACGGAACGGTGTACGCCACCGAGCATGGTGCCCGCGGCGGAGATGAACTCAACAAGATCGAAGCCGGCAAGAACTATGGCTGGCCCAAGGCGACCTATAGCAAGGAGTATTCCGGGCCCGAGATCAGCCCCGACCGCAGCCTCCCGGGGATGGTCGATCCGATGTTGATCTGGACCCCGAGCAAGGCTCCTAGCGGACTCGCGATCTATACCGGCGACAAGTTTCCAGAATGGAAAGGGAACCTCTTTAGCGGTGGTCTGGTGACCCGCGACGTGCGCCGGATCGTGCTAGACAAGAGCGGAAAGGTGACCTCGCAAGAGAGCATCAAGATCGGGGCGCGGGTTCGGGATGTCCGCCAAGGTCCGGACGGCTGGCTCTACGTGATCACCGACGAACCCGGCGGCCGGGTGCTGCGGATCTCGCGCTAAAGCTGGCTTTGCGGCCCCCTCCGGATCGGTCCGGAGGGGGCCGCTGTTTGTTTAGCGGGCGAGGACCGTGTAGGTCTTGAAAGAGCTGGTCATCGGAGGCTCTTCGCTGCGCTCGCGGTATTCCTTCAGGTCCGCAAACGCCCGCTTATGGCCTTCGTGGAACTCCGGCGAGCCAACCCAGGCCTCGAAATGGGCTTTGGTTTCCCAGTAGCTAACGACCAGGTAGGGCTGCCCTTCCTCTTCGCATTTGAGGACTTTCATGCCGATGAAGCCAGGCATGTTGTCGATCATTCGGGCGCGGGAGCAGAAGAGGCATTCGAAGCGCTCGACGTAGTTGGGCTTGCAGTCGATGTAGTTGACGGCGACAAATCCGGCTCGGGTCTCCTCTTCGGGGGAGACACTGGGTCTCGCGGAGGAGAGTGAGCAGGACGATACGGGTTGAAAGCCACGTTCTTCCATCCCCGCACTTTACCTAGGGGTTAGGGGTTAGGGGTTAGGGGTTAGGGGTTAGGGGGTAGGGCGTAGGGCGTAGGGCGTAGGGTTGCTGCTGGTCGGCAAAAGAAAAGCCCCGGAGTTGGACCTCCGGGGCACGAGCGGTCTACTTCTTAGTACCGATACGTTTCCGTCTTGAACGGGCCTTCGGTCGGGACGCCGATGTAGGCGGCCTGCTGCGGGCTGAGGGTGGTCAGTTCCACGCCGAGCTTACCGAGCTGGAGCCGGGCAACCTTCTCGTCGAGAATCTTGGGCAGCACGTAGACGCCTGGGGCGTATTCGCCCTTCTTGGTCCAGAGTTCGATTTGGGCCATCACCTGGTTGGCAAACGAGCTGCTCATGACGTAGCTCGGGTGGCCGGTCGCGCAGCCGAGGTTGATCAGCCGGCCCTTTGCGAGCAGGATGATCCGCTTGCCGTCGGGGAAGATCACGTGGTCGACCTGCGGCTTGAT
>DDSL01000030.1 GCA_002343825.1 Chthonomonas sp. UBA2391 | reverse complement strand
CCATTCCCCAGGGTGGGACCCCGACCGCTTCGCGCTCGCCCACCCTGCCGCCCCCGGTCGCTCCGCCGGCCAAGGCCAAAAGGAGTCCGGTGGCGGCGGCGATCGCGATTCGCCGACCGGGGCGCAGCCCGAGCCCAAGGCGAGGGAGGGCGTGGCCCCGGGCCGACGGGGAATCCCGGCCGCCTCCTCTGTCTGCCCGAAGATGTCCTCAATAACCCCATCGGACCCGAGCTCCAAGGCGGCAAATCCCTCAATGCTTACGGAGTTAGCCTGAAAGAAGCCATTCGCCGTGCGGCCGGACGCAAAGAGGACTGCGTGGTGGCACTCGGGGTGGAGGCGCTGGCCCATGCCGACCCGAGAGGGAAATGGCTAGAGGAGATCTGCGAGTGGGCCCTGAAGGTGGGCTACCGAATGCGGACTCTGCGCGACGAAGCCTAGCTTCCGGTGGCGTAGCGGGCGCGTCGGTCCAGGATCTCCTTACTGTAGTGGAAAACCTCTTCGAGAAGGGGGTTCCACATGTGATAGACCTGCGGCAGCTCTTCGATGGTCACGAGTTTCCGCCCCCGCGATTCGTCCGGACGAGAGATTTCCACAAGCTCCTGGACACTGGCGACGAAGACGTCGGCCCACCGCACCTCGCTCCGCTCGCTGATGCGGTAGCACCCGATGTATTGGAGCTCGTGGAGGATGGCTCCCGCCTCTTCCACAGCCTCCCGAGATGCCGCCTCGCAGGGTTCCTCAAAGGGCTCGACCCGGCCGCTCGGAATGCACCATCCCCGGTCTTCGATGTCACAGAGCAAGATCTCGTCGTGGTGCCATGGAAAAACGAGGGCGGCAAAGGCGCGCAACGGAGCATGGTAAGGGGCAGGAAAAAACTCCAGCCTCTGCCTTCCATATCGTCCGGTTGGGAATCGCTTCAATTTGCTACGACCACTTTTCCTAGGATCTGGTCGGGGCTCAGAGGGCCAAAGATGCGGCTATCCTCCGATTCGCTCCGATTGTCTCCCAGAACGTATACCATCCCTTGGGGGACCTGGTATTCGCCGGCGGAGAGCTTCCAGGCGCGAGGGGCGTTCAGCCAATCGACGGGTTCGCCACCCAATTTGTAGACGCGCTTGATGTAGTACTCGGACTTGCCGGGGATCCGAAAGACGACGATATCGTTCGGCTGGATCTCGCCAACGAGCCAATAAGCGTCGGTGGCCAGAAGTCGCTGTCCGTTTTTGAGGGTTGCGTGCATGCTGTCCCCTCGGACCATGACGGTGCTGAAATTGCGCTGAAAAAAGATCGCGAAGGCAAGAACGAACAACATCACGACGCCAAATCCGGTGATCTTCCGAATTTTGCCGCGGGCCGGGCGTGTTGGGATGGGCCGACTAGGGCCTAAGTCCTGTTCATTCATGAGTACTTCAATCAGATTATCGGTATTTTGCTATCTTTCCTAACCTGACATTTCGATGGGTGGCGAAGTTCCGAATCCTAGATCCAGATTCGGGCGTACACTAGGAGAACGCTCATGAAACGCTATATCGCTCCCGCCCTCGTGCTGGCTATTGCCGCGCTCCCCGCCTTTGCCGATCAGGCTGCTGATCGCAAGGCTATTACCAACATGTTCGCGGCTTATGACAAGGCCGTCGGGAAAAAGGATGCGGCGTCGATCCGGAAGATGATGGCACCCAACGCCACCGTCAAAGGACCGGACGGAAAGACCTATCCGCTGAAGGACCAACTGGCCGGTATGGAAGCCCAGCTGAAGATGGCCAAGAGCATCAAGAGCACGTCGCGAATCTCCAACATCAGCTTCAAGGGCAACAACGCCATCGTCACTTACACCAACAACCTGCGCATGGTGATGGCCAACCCGCAAACCAAGAAGGATTCGACCATCGTCGTGGCCAGCAACAACCGATCGACCTTGGTTCGGAGCAAGGGTGGCTGGCTGATGCAACAGATGGAAACCCTCAAGGCTGACATCAGCGTCGACGGTAAGAAGATGAACATGCCGGGCGCCGCCAACACGCGCTCGACCACTCGCTAATTCGGCTTCCAGAATCGATGCTTCAGAAGCGTCCAAAACGCTTCTGGAGCATCGGTCCACCGAATTTTCTTTCCCGCCAGCTTGGTGCGGGGCGTGTATCGAATCGGGATTTCTTTGATCGAGTGACCCAGTCGGTAGGCCTTGGCCGTCACTTCGGGGCAGAACTCGAAGCGATCGCACGTGAGCTCCATCTTTTCCAGCAGATCCCGTCGAAAGACCTTGTAGCACGTCGCCTCGTCGGTCAGCCTCTGGCCGAACAAAAGTCTCACTGCCCAAACCAGCAGGACATTCACAATCTTATTCGGCAAGGCCATCCCTCGGGGAAGCCCTTTTGTGAAGCGGGAACCATACACCACCGCCACTTCCCCCCTTAGAATTGGCTCCACGAGTTGCGGGAGTTCTTCGGGCTCGTATTCCAGGTCGGCGTCTTGGATGACGACGACCGTTCCTTTTGCGCGCGGCAAGGCAAGACGAATCGAACGGCCCTTTCCGGTCTTCTCGGCGTGGGTCATGACGTCGATCTTGCCGTCATATCGGGCGAGGACTTCGGCGGTTCCGTCCGTGCTCCCGTTGTTCATCACCAAAATTTGGGCATTGACGGGCAGGGCCAAGAGTCGGTCTAGGAGTTCGCCGATCGTGGCTTCTTCATTGAGCGCCGGAACCAAGATCGTGATGTCAGGGGATTCGGTCATTTCGGCGGGTTCTCGTTTTGCCCAGGGGCGTCTCTGCCCGGAGCGGCGAGAAAAGAACTCGCACCGTGCTCCACTCCCCGCAGGATACTAGACTAAACTACGCTTTATGAGTCGCTTCTCACTGGTTCTTGGTTCCCTCTTGGTCGTCGGTACGCTTCAAGCGGCACCGAAGCGGCTCACCGACTACGCGGGCCTGATGAATGCCCTCAAGTCTGGCCACGACGTCAGCATGATCGCCGAGTACGGCAAGATGACGCTCGAAATCGACGGTCAACAAGAGAAAGCACCTGATGCGATCGGTGGGATGACCCTGCACGCCTGGGAAGAGTTCGCCGCCGGAGTCGTTGGCAACAAACAACCCTACGTGGCGTTTAGCCACACGACCTTAATCGCCCATCCCCGTCATGGACACGTCTACAACTATGTCCGCGCACGGGTTTATCAGGACAACTCGGTCGAGATCACGGCCCGCTACCTGATGCCCACGGATTACAAGATCGTGATGGACGAGACTTTCAAGGGTCGAATCAGCAACGGCCGCGACGATAATGCTATCAGCTTCTTCGCCCGTGGCTGAACACTTTGATCTGGTGATCCGGGGGGCGAGAATCGTCACCGGAGAGGGGACTTTCGCCGGGGCCGTCGGAGTCCGAGGCTCCAAGATCGCGGCCGTCGGAGACCTCCCGGGGGCGACGGCGGACGAAGTGGTGGAAGCCGGTGGTCTGCACCTCCTGCCCGGATTCATCGACACCCAAGTCCACTTCCGTGAGCCGGGGATGGAGCATAAGGAGGACTTAGAGTCGGGGTCCCGGGCGGCACTCTTTGGAGGCGTCACCACCTACTTTGAGATGCCCAACACCAACCCGACGACCACCACCCTCGATCGGCTCCAAGACAAGCTTGACCGGGCGGCGGGGCGAAGTTGGGTGCACTACGCCTTCTTCTTCGGGGCCGCCTCCGACAATTTGGAGACTCTCCGTGAGGCCGAGCAACTGCCAGGAACGCCCGGGATCAAGATGTTCGTCGGGAGTTCGACCGGGTCGCTCCTGGTCGAAAACGAGGACGATGTCCGCAAGGTTCTGCAAAATGGCGGACGGCCGATGTCGATCCACAGCGAGCAAGAAGCTCGGCTGAGAGAGCGCAAGAACGCCCTCGCGACCGGGGCCCACGTTCGGGAACACCCCAATATTCGCGATGCCGAAGCGGCGCGACTTTCGACAGAGTTGCTGATTCAGCTCTGCGAAGAAACCGGACGCCCGATCCACATCCTGCATATCTCGACGGCCGAAGAGCTCCCCATGCTCGCCGAAGCCAAGCGGCGCGGCCTTCCGGTCACCTGCGAGGTGACGCCTCAGCACCTTTGGTTCGAGGCCAGTCGGTACGAGGATCTCGGGACCCGGCTCCAGATGAACCCACCCGTCCGCAGCGAGGCCCACCGCGCTGCGATCCAAGCGGCGATGGAAGCCGGTCTGTTCGATGTCTTTGGCAGTGACCACGCCCCGCACACTCAAGAGGAGAAAGCCAAGGCCTACCCGGACTCGCCGAGCGGCATGCCGGGTGTTCAGACGATCCTGCCCGTGCTACTAACCCTAGTCCAGCGGGAGTGGCTGAGCCTCGAGAAGCTCGTACGGATGGGATGCGAGCGCCCAGCCGAGCTCTTTGGAATTCGGGGCAAGGGACGGATCACGCCAGGTTATGATGCGGACCTCGTCCTCCTCGACCCCCATGCTCCGTTCTTGGTCGAGCCGGAATGGCTTCAGAGCAAATGCGGCTGGAGCCCCTACGAAGGCGAGACGCTCTTCGGCCAACCCCAGATGATCTGGGTCGCTGGGCGGCTGGCCCTTGAGAGCGGGACCCTAGTCGGTTCTCCCTCGGGGCAGGTCGTGGAGTTTGATTGGAAGAGCTGAACGCCGAGTGAGTTGTTTTTCTCGCCGCCCCGGCCCGAGCCACTCCCTCACCCTGTGGAGAGAAAGCACCCGACGAAGACCCGACCTTTGAGTCCACAGGGTTCCGCCCCAGGTCGGCGAGCTAGCACTCTCCCCAGGTGAGAAGCTTCGGGTCCACGGGACTCTGCCAGCGGGACGGCCCTAGCGGCTCCGATTGCCGCCCCGTTCGCGCCGGACGGGGGCAGAGTCCCGAACGGAGTGAGGGACGAGGGCGCGGCTGTGGGCCCGGACGGCGCGCTCCCAAGGAAATTTTCAATACAGGTATTTTTACTAGCATACCAAGTGGGAATACCAGGGAATTCCTCCATTGGCAGAGATCCGGTAGTTCCACCAGGGATGGCGGAACAAACGGGACCGGGAAGATCGCTGCCAAGGAATCACGGAGGAAAACAAACATGTCTTTTCGCGTAAACAACAACGTCATGGCGATGAACGCCCTGCGCAACTTGAGCACCACCAACAGTCACTTCAACATGACGGTCAACAAGTTGTCCTCGGGTCTTCGGATCAACAGCGGTGCGGACGATCCCGCCGGCCTGCAGATCTCGGAGGGCTTCCGCTCGCAGATCAACTCCCTGGGCCAAGCGCTCCGCAACAACCAAGACGCCATCAATTTTGCCAAGACCGCCGAGGGCGCGCTGAACGAAGTCAGCCAGCTCCTCCGCGACGCCAAGGCACTCGCCATCGCGAATGGTAACGACGCAACGCTGAGCGCCAGCCAAAAGCAGGCCAACCAAAATCAGCTGACTTCCATCGTTCAATCCATCACCCGGATCGCTCAACAAACCGAGTTCGGCACCCGAAAGATGCTGGACGGCAGCGCCGGAGTCAACGCCAATGTCGTCAACAAGACTCGATTGGAGTCGATCAGCCTCGGTGGAACCTGGGCCGGCACGGCCGGTAACCGAAGCATCACCGCGAACGATACGGTGACCGTCAACGTGGGTACGGCGGCGGGCAAAGCCACCGTGACCGGTGGCGCCGTCACCCTGGCCAACGCCGTCGGCGCGGATGGAAAACTCACCATCAACGGCATCACATTCAACGTGAGCGCATCGATGACCAACCAAGAGTTGATGAACTCGGTTAACGATCGAACCGCCGATACCGGGGTCGTGATGAGCTACAACGGTACCAACTTCGTCTTCACGGCGGCAAAGTTCGGATCGTCGAGTGACTCCATCCAGATCACCAACGATACGGCAGGTATTGGTTTTGCCGCTGCGGGTACTCGGACCCTCGGCTCGGGTACCGCCGGAGTGAACGCGGTCGCTACCTTTACTCTCGCCACCGCTGCCTCGTCTACCGCCGCGCTCACCGCGGACTCTACGGATGGTCGAACTTTCCGCGACACCGCTGGCAACGTCTTCCGACTCACCGAGGTCGGTGCGACCACCACCGGTGCCGTCGCCGGTGCCATCGCCGCCGTCACGGCCGGAGCGGCCAGCTTCCAGGTCGGAGCCAACGTCGGCCAAACGGTCGCCCTGTCGCTGACCAACAGTGACGCTTCAGCCCTGGGCCTCGGTAGCCTCGATATCACGACGGCGGCGGGAGCCTCCAGCGCTCAAACCGCGATCGAGAATGCCATCCAAACGGTGGCGAGCAAGCGCGGCGACATCGGAAACTTTACTCGCAACATTCTGGAGAGCAACGTGCGAACTCTTGGAATCGCCAAAGAGAACATCACGGCTTCGGAATCGAGTATCCGCGACATCGACGTGGCCGAAGAGATGACCCAACTGACGAAGTTGCAGATCCTGCAACAGAGTGGTATCTCGGTCCTCGCCCAAGCCAACCAGTCTCCGCAAGCGGTCCTATCGCTCCTGCGGGGATAAGATGAACCCTAGAATTCGTGACCTAAACGCGAAAAGACCTCCCGGCGCCCGTGCCGGGGGACTTTTCGCGTTTAGGGGGTAGGGGGTAAGAGAATAGAGATTAGAGACGCGAGAGTGGAGATTTGAGAGCGCACCGGCACTAATTAGCGCTCACAATCTACCTCTCTAATCTCTAATCTCTACTCTCTAATCGCCGTAAAATGGATTCGGTCACTGCGCTTGCGGGGCGGCTCCAGCGTATAGCTATCGTAGCACGCAATCTGGTGAAATCCAGCCACCTTCAGCATCTCGAAGATCTCTTCTTGAGAGTGCGCCCGCTGGACATGGACTTCCTGAAAGTTCTCGCCATCGATCCAAAAATCCATCGTGACGTGAATGATTCTCGAAGTGGGGTTGTAGTCCCCTTTCCACTTGTACTGGATCGGTGACTTCTTCCGACGATCTTCCTGATCGAACATCTTCTCTTCAAACGCATAAGAAGTGTTGAGATCGAAGACCAGCGAGCCACCTGGTTTCAGATGATGGGCGATGCGGTGAAGGGCCTTTTGCAGATGCCCCAAGTCGGTGATATAGTTGAACGAGTCGAAGAAACTATAGGCCGCTTCGAACCGCTCACCCAGATCAAACTCCGCCGCGTCAACGGCTTCGTAGCGGATATCGAGTTCGAGTTCCTTTGCCTTGGCCCGGGCACGCTCGATCATGGCCGCACTGAGATCGATTCCGGCCACCGAATATCCCAGTGCGGCAATCTTCTCGCAGAGAGTCCCGGTGCCACAACAGACATCAAGCAACTTCTCCGGATAGACCTCTTGTTGGGCTAGGAGCAGTTGGTAATAGCTGAGCCACATGTCATAAGGGACCGATCGCATCAGCACATCATAGTGCGGAGCGATCGGCCCAAACGATTCTGGCTTTTTACTCACTAAGAGTTCGGAACCTGCCAGCTCTTCCAGTAGTTCTCATCCTCCAGCTTCAGTGCCTCTTCGGTCAGATAAAGAGGATGATAAGTGTCCAGCATAACGGCCAATTCCTCGGTCTTGGTCGCACCGATGCTGGCCTCGACTGCGCCGGGTTGAGGGCCGTGCGGAATCCCCAGTGGGTGCAGCGTAATCGAGCCTTCCTTGATCCCCTTTCGTGAGCCGAACTTATCGTTCACGTAGTAAAGAACTTCGTCACTATCCACATTGCTGTGGTTATAGGGGATCACCACAGCTTCGGGGTGATAATCCAAAACTCTTGGGCAGAAACTACACACGACGAAGTTATGACCTTGGAAGGTCTGGTGGATCGGCGGCGGCATGTGGAGCTTGCCAGTGATCGGGCTAAAGTCGTGGATGCTAAACGCCCACGGATAGGTGAAACCATCCCATCCGACGATATCGAAGGGATGGTAGTTATAGATGTATCCGGTGTACCTATTCCTTGCCTTGACGACCACCAAAAATTCGCCCTTCTCATCGAAAGTCTTGAGTTCAGTCGGCGGGCGGATGTCGCGCTCATGATACGGCGCGTGTTCCATCAGTTGGCCATAGTTATTGCGATAGCGCTTGGGAATCGTGACTTCCCCTCGGCTTTCAAAGGTCAACATCCGGACGGGCAAGGAATCGAAACGAATCTTCCAGATCGTCCCACGAGGGATCACGATGTAATCGCCCGGTTGGAATGGTACGGTGCCGAACATCGAATCCAGTTCCCCGCTTCCGTCGTGGATGAAGAGGATCTCGTCGCATTCGGCATTCTTGAAGAAGTTCGCCATCTGATCGGCCACCTTGGCTTGATTCCAAGTGACATCTTGGTTGCCCATCAGGGGGATTCGGCCCGAGATGGCGTCCCCTTTTGCCGGCATTTCGGCGGTCAGCAGGTGGCGGTGGCGGAGCGGTTCAGCGTCCAGCAACTTGACCCCGCACGGGCCAAGGTCGCGCCATTCCTGCACGCTGGTGGGCAGGTTCAGATGGTGCATCAGGGTCATCGGGCCGCTGAAGCCATGGGTGGAGAAAAGTTGCTCGGGATAGAACGACCCATCCGGCTTGCGGAATTGGGTGTGCCGAGACTTGGGTAGGTTTCCGAGTCGGTGATAGCGCGGCATCGTTGCCTCTCTTTGTAACGCTGAGTTTACTTGGTAAGGGGCGGG
>DDSL01000116.1 GCA_002343825.1 Chthonomonas sp. UBA2391 | reverse complement strand
CGCGATCAGCGCATTCTGCCGCAGATAGGTGGACTTTCCGCTCATGTTGGGCCCCGTCAGGATCATGCACCGGGTGCTGTCGGGGGAAAAATTAGTGTCATTGGGAACGAACATCGCCCCGTTGGCTTCCACCACTGGGTGACGGCCTTGGGTGACTTCGAAAAGATCTTCCTCCACCATCACCGGCGGGCAATAGTTGCGCCGCACGGCGACCTCGGCCAGAGCGCTCAGACAGTCGATTTCGGCCACGGCTCTCGCCGTTTGGAGGATGAATCCCGACTCCGAACTGACCTTGAGTCGAAGCTGGTGGAAGATCTCGCTCTCCAGCGCGACGGCCTTGTCCTTGGCCCCTAGCACGGCAGATTCTTGGTCCTTGAGTTCGGCCGTGATGTAGCGCTCAGCGTTCGCGGTGGTCTGCTTGCGGATGTAGGTCTCGGGGACGCGCTCGATATCGCGTTTTGGAACCTCGAGGTAGTAGCCAAACACGGAGTTGTAGCCCACCTTGAGACCCGAGATGCCGGTGGTTTCCTTCTCTTTGGCCTCCAACCGGGCGATGTATTCGCGCCCACTCCTCGCCATCTGGCGCAAGGCGTCGAGCTCGGGATGGTGTCCATCGGCGATGACGCCTCCCTCCCGCAGAGTCAGTGGCGGATCGGGCAAGAGAGCCGACTGGAGCAAAGCTCCCAGCAGCCGGTGATCTCCCAGTTGCTGGATCAAAGCATGGATGCGACCAAATCCGACCTCTAGGCAGGCCTCCTTGAGATCGGGGATACGAAGCAGCGAGCGCCCCAAAACCACCAGATCGCGAGGGCTGGCTAGACCCGTGGCGCACCTCGAAACGAGTCTTTCGAGGTCGGCGATTCCCTTCAGGACATCCCGGAGATCCCCTCGCCGGATCCCCGATTCCGTCCACCGGGCCACCGCTTCGTGTCTCTCGCGGATCGGAGAGAGGTCGAGCAGCGGGCGCTCGATCCAGCGGCGGAGAAGGCGCGAACCCATCGGCGTCACCGTCTCGTCGAGCACCTCAAGAAGCGTGTACTTGCGCCCCCCATCGCTGAGGTTTTGGGTGAGTTCCAGACTTCGGAGAGTGTTAGGGTCGATCGCGACGTTGGCATCTCCGCTGTAGGCCGCGATCGTCTCGACGTGACCGAGGTCCAGCCGATTTTGCTCGGCGTAGCTGAGGATCATCGAGGCGGCGGCGACGGCGGAGGGCTTGTCCGCACAGCCATATCCGGCCAGGCTATCGACTTGGAACTGGCGCATCAGGTCCCGCGCTGCGCGCGTCGGGTTGGGGGCCTCTCGTTCGGTGGTCGCGGCTCCAATGCCGCGGTTCAAAGTTTCGGCCAAAGGCTGGGTGCTGGGGTCGTTCAAGAGTTCGGCGGGGCGAATCCGGGCCAACTCCTGCAGGAGCCTCTCCTGAATGTTGTCCCCCTCGAACTCGGTCACGAGGAACTCGCCGGTCGAGACATCGAGCGTCGCCAGGCCCGCTCGGCCATTGATGACGCAAATCGCGGCGAGGAAATTATTCTGCCCGGCGCTGAGCATCGACTCTTCGACCAGCGTGCCAGGGGTCATGACCCTCGTAACGGCCCGACGCACGAGCCCCTTTGCCGCTTTGGGATCTTCGACTTGGTCGCAGATCGCGACCTTGTGCCCGGCCTGCACGAGCCTCGCGAGATACTTCTCGACGCTGTGGAACGGCACCCCGGCCATCGGGATCCGGCCGTTGGATCCATCCTCTCGACCGGTCAGGGTGATCTCAAGGACTTCGGCGGCGGTCACCGCGTCGTCGCCATAGAACTCATAGAAGTCCCCGATCCGGATCGCCATAAGGACGCCGGGATGCTCAGCCTTGTGCTGATAATATTGCCGGAGCATCGGGGTCTGTGCTTCCACTGCTCAGGAGTGTACTTGTTGCTCTGCGCAGGCAGGGGTATACTCGTAAGCTCATACGGGCTCATAGCTCAGTTGGTTAGNNCACCCCTGATAAGGGTGAGGTCACCGGTTCGAATCCAGTTGGGCCCACCATCTGCAATCCTAAAGCCGACCCTGCATCTCGCGGGCCGGCTTTTTGTTTCTTCGGGACTTTAGTCTTCGGTTCGCCGGGCGCTAGGTCGGGCACGGAGCCGGGCCCAAGTTCGAAGTTCATCGATCTCCTCGGCCATCATCACACTCAAGGGGACCTGGGCCCCGGCCTCTTGGATCAAGTCTTCTTGGGTCAGGTCGTGACCTTTATCATAGGCGTTGAAGAGTCCGCCGATAACGACTTGTTCAATCTCGGCCCCGCTAAATCCAGCCGTCTTGGCGGCCAGCGCCTTGAGATCAAAGTTCGCCAAATTGCGTTTTCGCTTTTTGATATGAATAGCAAAGATCTCCTCTCTTTCTGGCGATTCAGGAAGATCGATGAAGAAGATCTCGTCGAATCGCCCTTTTCGAAGGAGCTCTGGCGGGAGCTTACTGACGTCGTTGGCGGTGGCGATCAAGAAAACGGGCTTGGTCTTTTCCTGCATCCAGGTCAGGAAGGTTGCAAAGACGCGCTGAGTGGTGCCGCTGTCTCCACTCCCGCCTCCAGCCACTCCGGCGAAACCCTTTTCAAGCTCATCGGCCCAGAGGCAGCACGGCGCCACCGACTCTGCCACGCGGATGGCCTTACGGATGTTTTCTTCACTCTGGCCCACAAGCGAACCAAAAATTCGCCCCACGTCCAATTTCAGCAACGGTAAATGCCAAGTTGCGGCAATCGACTTGGCCACCAGTGACTTCCCACAGCCTTGAACCCCGAGCATGAGGACGCCCTTTGGCGCAGGCAACCCGAATTCGCGAGCCTTATCTGTGAACGAAGTCCGACGCTTTTCGAGCCACTCTTTGAGAAGATCATGGCCTCCAACGTCCTTGAAGCTACTTTCTGCTGGATAAAACTCCAACAAGCCGGATTTCCGGACGATCTGCTTTTTCTCTTCTAGGATCGTATCGACGTTGAACCGGCGGAATTCGACCAAAGATCGGGCGAAGGCACTCTCAATCTCATCTTTCGTGAGGCCCTGGGCGCTCTTGATCATGATCTCGCGATCAAGTGCTTCCAGTTGGGTGTTGAACTGCGGGTTATCGCTTACCGCCGAGATGACATCATCTAATTGGGCGGCGATTTCTTCGGGGCCGGGGAGGGGGTATTCGACGACCGTGATCTCCTTTTCGAGCTCGGTCGGGATCGTGAGATTCGGCGAGAGGATGATGAGGGATTGGGACTTTCCGCGAAGTCGGATCGCGAGATCGCGCATCAAGCGGATCACCCGGGTGTCCCGCATGTAGCTATGGAAATCCTTGAGGACGAAGATGGTGAACTCGGCCGCCTCGTGGATCTGGGCCAAGGCTTCGAGTTCACCCGGGAGCTTTCCGGCTTGGTCCTTTCGGGCCGCGCTCACGGACGGGTTCATGCCCTGAGTAACCGACCAAGTGTGAACTTGCCGGTTCAGCCGGGTCCCGATCTCCTCGAGGACGCTTTGCACCCGAGCCTCTTCCCAAGTGACGAGGAAGAGGATCGGGTACTTGGCACGGATCAGGGTTTCGATCTCTTTGGCCGCATTCATGGAGAACTTAGCCCAGGCGCCCGGCGAGCTTGCCGAACCCGTTTGGCCCTGCGTATTGTGCACTACTGCCGAGCGATTCTTCGATTCGGAGCAGTTCGTTGTACTTGGCCACGCGGTCGGTGCGGTTGGGAGCTCCGGTCTTGATCTGTCCGCAGTTCGTGGCGACGGCCAGGTGGCTGATGGTGGTGTCTTCGGTCTCGCCCGATCGGTGGCTCATCACCGCCGTGAATCCGGCCCGCTTGGCCATTTCGACCGCATTGAGAGTCTCGGTGAGCGAGCCGATCTGGTTGACTTTGACCAGGATCGAGTTGCCGCATCCTTCCGCGATTCCTCGACCGAGCCGCTCGACGTTGGTCACGAAGAGATCGTCGCCGACGAGCTGGACTCGGTCGCCGACGGCTTCGGTCAGCATTTTCCAGCCGTCCCAATCCTCTTCGTTGAGTCCGTCTTCGATGCTGATGATCGGATACTTGTCGCAGAGGTCGGCAAGGTAAGCCACCTGTTCGGCCGAGGTCCGCGACCGGACCGCACCCGCCTTGTAGACGTAGTTGCCGCCCTCATAAAACTCGGTCGCGGCGCAATCGAGGGCCAAGACCATATCCTTGCCGGGGGTGTATCCCGCCTTTTGGATCGCCTCAAGAATGTAATCGAGCGCGAGTTCTTGGGATTCCAGGTTCGGCGCAAAGCCTCCCTCGTCGCCGACGCCGGTGGCGAGGTTGCGACCCTTGAGCACTTTTTTCAGAGTGTGATAAACCTCGCATCCCCACTGCATGGCCTCGCTAAAGGTCGGCGCACCCACCGGAATGACCATGAACTCCTGAAAATCGACGTTGCTGTCCGCGTGCTTTCCGCCGTTGAGGATGTTCATCATCGGAGCCGGAAGGACGCAAGCCGAGACTCCGCCGACGTAGCGGTAGAGCGGAAGACCGACCGCACTGGCGGCCGCCTTGGCCACGGCGAGCGAGACGCCGAGAATGGCATTGGCGCCGAGCTTGGCCTTGTTGGGGGTGCCGTCGAGTTCGATCAGCATGGCATCGATGGCGGCTTGATCGGTGGCATCGCGGTCGAGCAGATGGGGGGCGATTCCCTCGTTGACGTTCTCGACGGCCTTCAGAACCCCCTTGCCCCCGTGACGGCTAGCGTCCTCGTCGCGAAGCTCCACGGCCTCGAACTGACCGGTGCTGGCTCCGCTGGGGACTCCCGCTCGGCCAAAAGAGCCGTCATCGAGGACGACATCGACTTCAACGGTGGGATTGCCCCGGCTATCCAGAATCTCTCGGGCGACTACGTCAACGATAACAGGCATGTCCTGAGTTTACCGATGAGACGTTAAGGGTGGCAGGTGATGTAGACTCAGGAAAGACATGGCGGGACGCGAAAGCTATTTCTGGCATAAGTTGCACTCGCTCACGGGGATCATCCCGGTGGGCTTCTACATGGTTCAGCACTTGACACTGAACAGCTTTGCTCTGGTCGGGGAAGATGCCTACAACGGCGTCATCCACTTCTTCGAAGGCCTCCCCAGTCACCTGCTTCTTTTTCTCAAGTACGGACTCGTCTGGGCACCGCTGATTTTCCATGCCGTCTACGGATTCATGATCACGAGCCGAGCCCTACCCTTCGACTCGCCAGCCGCCAGTAAGTACCGCGAAAACAAGTACTACATCTGGCAGCGCATCAGCGGGATCGTGGCCATGCTCTTCCTGATCTATCACATGATCTCGACCTCAGTCGCGGCCAGTCTGCGCGGGGCGGAGAGCACGATTCTCTATGACAACTGGGCCAGCAAGCTCTCAAGCTTTGGCTATTTGATCCTCGCGATCTACATCATCGGGATCACCGCCTCGTCCTATCACCTGGCGTATGGGATCTGGAATTTCTGTATCCGCTGGGGAATCACGATCAGCGAATCGAGCCAGCGCCGGATGGCAAACTTCTCTCGCGGGGCTTTTGTCGCGCTGTGCTTGCTCGGCTATGCTGCCCTCGTCGGATTCTTCTATTCTCCGTTTGGAAAGAAGGACACGGCGGTGCAGCAATCCGCCGTGGAGACCACGGCCCCCGAGACTCAGACGATTCGCTACTGATCCTCTCTCGGAATCGGACACCCGACCGCCCCGGTATCGGTGAGGTCGGGTTCTTTGTTGTTGAGGAAGGCCTCAAGGGCTAGGCGAAGGTCGTCTCTCACTTCGGCCCGTGGTTTGCCGTGGTCAAGGTAGCGGTCGTTCACCCGGCCACGATAGCGGATAGTTCCTTTCGCATCCAAAACCACCGCCTCGGGGGTCACGGTCGCCCCCAAGAGCCGGGTTACCGCATGCTGACTATCGACAAATGCGCGACCGGGAATTGAGAACTCCCGGCGGTGCTTCAAGATCTCTTCGCGACTCGCCGAGAGATCCACGTAGGCAAATGCGAAACTGACTTTCTGCCGATCGAAAGTGCTGATGAGCCGCTTGTATTCGCTCGTGTACCGATTGCTAATAGGGCAATCGACGGTGACAAAGATCACGACCTGCAGCCTAGATCCGGACTCGGGGAGGGTTAACTGCTTACCATCCAGCAGGGTCACCCGGGGGAGTTCCACCTGGCTGCCGATGGCGGCTCCGGCGAGAACCGGAGCGCTGGATTCGTCCTGCGAGACGGCGTAGATCAAACTTTCACGAAGCAAAGCTCGTCCATCGACAGGCAGAGCAGGAACGCTTGCCACCAGGCAAGAAGTAAGGTAAGCAAGCAGCATGGCCAATCTTCCAAATTCAAGACGGCGGTGGTCCGGGGCTTGGTTCGCTCTTTCGGGCTGTATCGCCATCGGAATGTGGCCCACGGCGCAGGCCAGCCGGATTCAAGATGACCGCCCACCGACGTGGCACCAAGACATCCGTCCGATGCTGATGGAGCAATGCATGGCTTGCCACATACCGGGCGGCAGCGGACCTTTTCGCCTGGACCGCCTCGAAGATGTTCGGCGTCGGATCGTGCTCGTGCGGGACCAGATCTTGAAGCGTGAGATGCCCCCCGTCTATGCCCAGAGTGAACTGGGACCGATCTCGCCGTTCCATGAATTCACCGATGAGCAGGCCCTGCTGTTCCAGCGCTGGCAACAAGCCGGGATGCCTGAGGGCGAACCGCCGGAACACGTCGAAAGACGCCTCGAACCGGCGCTCAGTGCGGCCCTGACGGCCGACGTTCGGCTGGAAGCTGAGGGGATCTTGAGCCAAGTATCGGTGAAGGTCCGGAATGCGCCCGCCGCCGTCGCCGGAATCCAGGGCCTCCATCATCCGGCCATCCGACAGATCCTCCTCTATCGAGGCAACAAGGTCAACCCCAATCGTGACCATGTCGGACCCGAGGGCGAGCTGATCGCGAGCTTCTCACCCGGCTTCCATGGGCCCCCGGTCTCGATTCCCGTCGAGGGCGATGTGATGATGAAGGTCGTCTATCAGCCCACCGGAAAGCCCGAACGGGTGAAGCTGACCCTCCTGCCCGATGCGCCGAATCGGAACGCCGAGTGGATCTCCCTCGGCCGCGATGACTGGCGGATTGAGGCGGACAAGCGCCTGAACTTGGAGACAAGCTTGACCTTGGAGGAAGACGTGTTGGTGGCTGGATTCCTGCCCGAGGCAAGGCACTTTTCGGCCATGCTCCAGCTGGTGGCCAAAACCCCGGACGGCAAGGAGCAACGGCTTTTTCATGCCCGTCGATGGAATCTCAATTTCCCCGGTGCCTACTACTTCCAAACACCGGTCCGGTTAGCCAAAGGAACCCGGCTCACCTACCGAGCTCTCTATGACAACACGGAAACCTGCCCCGTCAACAAGGGACGCAACCCACAGCCGGTGAGCAGTGGCTATGGGCGCGATCAAGACCGGTTTTGGATGCATATCCTGACGGTTAAGCCAGGCTCGGCGGAGTAAGCCGAATGGGGTGGCCACCCCCGCCGTTACGCTCACGGTTCTTGCGGAGAAGATTGAGCATGACCCGGGCCGCGAGGAACAGCACGACGATGTCGTCGGAGAGGCCGAGGGCCGGGATCAGGTCGGGGATCAAATCGAGCGGAGAGACTCCGTAGGCGACGCCGAGGGCAAAAACTCCGAATGCTTTCCAAACTCGAAAGCGGGAGATTCCAGCGAGGGGCAACTTCATGGTCCAGGCATTTCGACCAAGGAAGTGCCCCCTTTGGTTCGCTCCCACGCCGAAAGTCCTAGGATCTAGTAATTTTGCCGATCTTCTCGATGACTTGAACTATTGGGATTGGCACGCATGTCGCATACAATAGAGTTCCCGCCGAATTCGGCAGGGATTAGGATTGAGGGATGCAGAGATTTTTCAGTTTGAGGCCGCTCGCGGCGGTCGTTGTCACATCTTGTCTTGGAGCGGCGGCTTTCGCCCAATTCACCTCGCAAAACATCAGCTTGCTGAGCAACCGGACCCCGGCCCAGTTCAATACCACTGCGGGAAGCAGCTGCTGGGGTTACACATCCCCGAGTGGGCGCGAGTACGCCATCATCGGGGGCTTCAATCGGTCGGCCTACTACGACGTCACCAACCCGACCAGTCCCGTCCTGATCGGTACGATCCCTCACACCGCAAGCGACTGGAACGAGATGAAGGTCTACCAAGACTTCGCCTATGTTGTGAGCGAAGGCTCGGGAACGGGAATCCAGGTCGTGGACCTTCGTCAAGCCGACCAAGGCCAAGTGACCCTCCTCCGGACGATCACCAACCCGGGACGAACCCACAACGTCGTGATCGACACCTATAGCGGCTTCCTCTACACCTGTGGAAGCAATGAGGGCGACGCCACCACCATGATCTTCAGCCTGGCGGACCCCACCAACCCGGTGAAGGTTGGGCAATGGACCGAGGCCTATCAGCACGACGCCCAGGTGGTGACCTACACCAGCGGTCCTCTCGCGGGTCGACAAATCTTCTTTGGCTACAGCGAAGGCCGCGGCATCGACATCATCGACGTTACCAACAAGGCCAACCCGTTCCGCATCTCACGGACCCCTTATCCCAACATCGCCTATGGCCACCAAGGGTGGCTGAGTGAAGATCGTCGCTACATCTACGTTGATGACGAGCTCGACGAGCAACGTTTTGGAACTCCGACTCGATCACTGATTTTTGACGTCAGCAACCTGAGCTCGCCCCAACTCGTGACCACCTTTGGCAACGGACTCGCGGCCATCGACCACAACCAGTACGTTCGGGGGAACTACCTTTATCAAGCGAACTACCGAAGCGGACTTCGGGTGTTCGATATCAGCAACCCCATTTCGCCAGTTGAGGTCGGCTGGTTCGACACCTATCCCGGCAGCGACTCGGCTCAGTTCAACGGGGCCTGGAACAACTATCCGTTCTTGCCGAGCGGCAACGTGATCGTGAGCGACATTGAGCGAGGCATGTTCGTTCTCGACGTCAGCCAAATCACGACCAGCGTCGGATTTACCTATCCGAACAATAAACCCGCGATCCTCGATCCCGATGGCGGCACGCCGGTCCGCGTCCAACTCAACCTGCGCAACGTCACGCCCCAGGCCGTCGAGCTTAAGTGGACGACGGGAACCGTGATCAACTCGGTCCCGATGACGAGCGTGGGTACCAACCTCTACGAAGCGGTCTTTCCGGCGATCGTCTGCGGCGCCCGGGTCAGCTACTACATCGAGGTCACCGGGACCAATGGAAAGAAGTACAGCGATCCTTCGACCCAGTTGAATCAGCCCAGCATCGCCGTCAGCCAAGACGGACGCATTACCAACTTCAGCGATACCTTTGACACTAACCTCGGCTGGACCGTCACCAACAGCGGGGTGACCGACGGCGCTTGGGCGCGGGGCGTCCCCGCCGGGAACGGCGGCGCCCGGAGCGACCCCCCGGCCGCCTTTGGTGGCTCGGGCGCGTGCTATGTCACCGGGAACAACTTCAATGGCGACCTCGACGGAGGAACCACGACCCTGACCTCGCCGGTGATCAACCTGGCCAGCACGGGCGAATACTACGTCAAGTACGCGCGCTGGTTCCAGAACACCCAGGCCGATGACAACTTCATCGTGCAGGTGAGCAACAACGGTGGAACGAGCTGGAGCACGCTCGAAACGGTCACGGAAAGCGCGGCATGGACTCTGAAGGAGTTCCGCATCGCCGACGTCATCCCCACCACAGCCAACATGCGATTCCGCTTTGTAGCCGCTGACCTCGGAAATCCGTCGCTCTACGAGGCGGCGGTCGATAGCTTCGAGGTCACCAAGATCGAGTGCGTCACGCCGCTGATCTCGGGCCGAGTCGATTTGGAAGACTTCAACGGGAACGTGACCCAAGAAACGGCAAAGTTCGAACTGATCCAGAACGGCAACGTCGTCGATGAGCGAGTCCTCACCCTCGGCGCGAATGGGGCCTATAGCTTCACCACCAACGTCCGTGGCCCGGTGGAGATCGCGGTCAAGCCGACCCACTGGCTTCGAAAGAAGATCAGCGGCCTCACCCTCACGGACACCGGGCTGGCCAACCTGAACTTCAGCGTGATCAACGGTGACGTGGACCTCGACAACTCGATCACCATCTTTGACTACATCGATCTCAGTGATGCCTTTGACAAGGTCGAAAACTCGACCGGTTGGAACGGAAACGCCGACCTCGATGGGGACGGAGCGGTAACGATCTTCGACTACATCATCCTCTCGACCAACTTCGACACCACCGGCGACTGACCGAGCAGTGGACGAAAGGCAAAAGTTGGTGGGCACCCTGAACGGCGCCCACCAACTTTTTTCGTATGGGCCAGAAGCCTAGCTGGCCCGATAGGGCGCCAGTGTCTTGGCGTCGAGCTCCAGTGGTTGCACCCCACTCGCCGTCAGAGTCCAGGCGCACGGCGGAACCTTTAAGAAGCCCCCAGTGGCCGAATCGAGGTCGGCCGCGATGTCGAGCATGTGAAGGCCGTCGCCGAGAACATCCTTGAGCTGTCGACCGGCAAACGAGCCTTTGGTGCGGCTCAGGTATTCGAAGATTCCCCGGATGCGCTCCGAACCCGATCCCGCCGTGGCGTATTCCGGGTGCTCGAATCGGGCCCCGGCCGTATCGAAGAAGTAGAGCGAAAACCTCTCGGTGCCGGGGTCGTAGGTCGCCAAGATGGGTAAGAAAACCCCGATCCCCTGCATCGCGGCAGGCAGGTTCCCGGCCAGGGCGCGGCTTATCTCCTGCAACTTGCCCTCCTGGCTCATCTCGCTCAGGAACATCCGCTTGTAGTACTTAAAGCTGTGCTTGAGCATCCGACAGACTTCGATGCTGCGAGCAAAGCTACCACTGATCGCGACCAGTGAGGCGTCATCCAGGGGCATGACCTTTTCGGCTTGGTCATACATGATCAGATTGCCCATCGTGGCCCGACGGTCGGCGAGCATGAGGACGCCTTGGTCGTAGCGCAGGGCCAGGACCGTTGTTCCGTGGGTCTCCTGCTCGTGACCCTCGGTCGCCTCGGGCCGAAAGCCGACGAGATCGGCAAAGGTGCGCGGGGATTCGATCTTCATTGTCCGCTTCGCTGCCGGTATTTCTTGACCTGATCCGGGTCGACTTTCTTCAGGCGTTTCAGCAGTTCGTTGGGCGCGCCAGGCTTTTTGAGATCGGGCTTGTTGGGTCCCCCTTCGTCGCCGAGCTTGCGCTCGGGTTCGGGTTCACCGGGGCGGGTCTGTCGGTCGAATTGCACCATCTCTCTCTTTATACGCGGTTTTGCGCCCCTAGGGAGATCAAGCGCTGGATGAATTCCTCTTTCGTCACGAGGTTGATGAGATCGGGATCGTCGGGCAAGTCGGGGGGCAAGGCCAGATCGGCCCCGGCAAAGACGAGGGAGCCCCAACTCACGGTATGAAGCTCGGCCCCAAATCGGCTCACCGCGACGGCTCGCGCACGCGCGCGCCCTTCGGCCCGAGGCGACTCAAACGGAAACGGATCCACCGCTCCAGACTCCTCCAAGGCCGGGAACAGACCCGCTTCTTGGTCCAGATCGCAGTAGGCAAGGTCGAGGCTCTGGGCGTATCCCGAGCGCCAATCCTCGCCATCTAGGGCAGACTCAATGAGCTGCTGTTTGGCGACCCAATCGATCTTCCGTTCGGGTCCTGGCAACCGCTGCTCCAGCTGGGTCAGCAGTTCCCGAGAAACTTGGATCAGATGCTGGTCTTCCTGATCGAGGTCGAGAACCTTCTCCGCCGCGGCCAAATAGCTTTCCAGGACCAGATAGGCGTTGGAATGGCTGCCGCCTTCGAGATCGATCGTGTAGGCTCGCTCGCGGTCACGGCTGATCCGCCGGAAGGTCTCCACCGGGCGCGCGACCCGCCAAATCGGGGACTCACCCACCGCTGCAAGAGCGACCGCCAGGCGGACCAAACCGACCTTGAGCCACGTGCTCCAAGGATTCATGTTGGCGTCGCCGCTGATCACGTGGAGCCGGATGAATCGGTTTGGATCGGCGTGGGCCTCGTCGCGAGTGTTGAAGATCGGGCGGCGGTAGAGGGTCTCGGCGTTGGCGGGCTCGGCAAAGAAGTCGGCCCGCTGACTGATCTGGAAGTCGACCCAACCGCCACTCTCGCTCCCCACCTTGCCGGCTCCGGTGAGGATCTGACGGCAGATCAGCATCGGCAGGATCGCGGGAAAAAGTCGGTCGAACCCCAACTCGCGCGGGGCCAGATAGCTCTCGTGGCAACCATAGCTGGCACCGTGGAAGTCGGTGTTGTTCTTATAGACCTTCGTGGGGCGTCCGAAGGCCGCGGCGGTTTCCCGCAAGACCGTCTCGCCGACATGGTCGAGGGCGACGAGCTGGGCCAGCGAGTGGCACTCGGGGGTGGCGTATTCGGGATGGCCGTGGTCGTTATAGAACCGGGCTCCGTTGCTCAGGACCCGGTCACTGCGGATCTCGGCACTGGTTTGGACCGGCGCCCCTGGGCGGTCGAACTGGGCATCGATCGGATCTTGGGCGAGGTGATCGAGCTTGAATCCACGGAGGTCGGCGCGGGGCGATTCGAACCGATAGTCCCAACCGATAAAGCAATATCCAGGGTAGGACCGAACAAAGTCGGCACTATCCTGGATCTGATCTTGCGGCCCTCTGCCTTCGACAAGAAGGCCATACTCCGTCTCGATCCCGATGAGGACCGAGGACGGCTTCATCCTCGGTAGACCGAGAATCCGCCCCCAGTGGGGAAGGGCCAAGCGCCTTGGGTTTCGGTGACGTCCCAGTCTCCGCGGACCGGCACGCCGTCGCGAAGTTGGACGTTGGTGATCGTTCCCGCGACCCTCTCACCCGGATTGGGGAGAGCCGTATCGACGGTACTCACCGGCCAAACGGCGAAGTTTCCGGTCACGACTCCATCGGCGTCGGTGACGTAGTCGATTTGACCTTGCCACATTGCCACAACCTTTCCGCTACTGTCTTGGCTATAAATCACCAACTGTTGACTGTCGCTCTCGCTCGCGTTCGGAAGAGCAATCGCCGTGGCTCCATCGGTCGGGTTCACGACGTCCTTCGACTCCTTCCAGATCCCGGTGAGAGCGGTCACTTGGAGATTGCCTGGAGTCCGGTCGTTCAGGGTGTAGCTGTTGTTTGCCCGTTGACCGTTGATGATGGGACCAAGGTTCACGGTGCCACTGCGGATGAGCACGGGGTCGAGCAGTTCGAATTCGCTCGTCGATCCGGTTCCTCGACTGACGCCGATGCCGTCTCCACTGAAGAAGACGCGGTCGGCACTCTGCCCGGTTGAAAGCTGCGGGCGATCCGCACCGCTCATTGCGCTGAGATCAAAGGCGAGGTAGTCGCTGAAGACCCCACGGATGGCATCCACCCGCGGATCATAGTTCAGCAGGGTGAACTTGTCCTCGTCGAAGACCAAGCCCTCGGTGTCGCTGTAGCGCAGAATCTCGTCGTCAAGATAGACCTGCAGAGCCGTATATCGACCCGGAATCGCTCGAATCGAGATATCGAACGGTTGAGCCGAGACCACAGCCGGGTCGCCGGGCGCGGGGAGGTCGGAGAGGGTGCCATCAGGTTGCACGATCTGAAGCCGCCGAACCCGGAACGGGTACTCGGTGAATTCTCGCGAACTGACATTGGCGTTGTCGAACCGCACCGGGATCAGCCGCATGTAGCTCTGGAACTCGTCGAGGACGACATTCAGGAACTCGAATGCGGGGTCATTGGTCGCCGGAACTCGGTCGTCCACTCCGTTCAGGAGTTCAACTTCGTCGAT
The DNA here is from genome assembly GCA_002343825.1 of Chthonomonas sp. UBA2391. Lineage (GTDB taxonomy): Bacteria > Armatimonadota > Fimbriimonadia > Fimbriimonadales > Fimbriimonadaceae > UBA2391. The sequence continues at coordinate 26,744 of DDSL01000116.1, read as the reverse complement.
CAGGGCCACCTGAGATCCGGGAGCTCGGGTGATTCGGTCTTGTCCCGTGAGGAACGTGACTTGGATCATCCCATTTCGGGGCAGGCTGAACGAAGGATAGGAACGTGTGATCCCACTTCCGCCCCCATCGGTCGAACCGCCGGTCGTCGCGCCGTCGTTTCCGTCGCCGCCACAACCCACAACTACTCCGGCCAAAAGACCGAGCGCCATCCACTTTACGAACTTCGCCACGTGCAAATCCTCTGTTTCGCGACCCGCCGGGGCCGCTGATCAGCTAGCGGCGAGGGTCCAGCAAGATGGACGCCTCAACCTGCTTCTTAGTTTGCACGGTTTTGGGAATCTCGCGCCACCGACCCGACCTACTCTTGGTCGGAATAGACGACTTGTTGGAAAGTCGAGACCCCGTGCAGCACCGAATCGACGAGCGATTCCAGCAGTTCTGGGGTGAGGCCGACCAGGTCCAGATCCTTTTCGGTGAGTGCGGGCGCGATGGTACTCAACCCGCGATCGATCCTTTGGAAAAGGAGAATCCGTCGGCTGAGCTCCAATCCCTTTTGGATCGGACCCGGTATGACGTTGGGATCTAGTGCCCTCTGGACCCAATCGGGAAATTCGTAAATTTGCGATATTGCGGCCGAGATCGCCAGGTGATTGAGCCCAAAGCTCGCGGTCTCGGCATCTTCGAGGCGAACCGAGCTTCCGGGGAGTTGGCCGAGGACCGAGCCATATTTCGACTCTTGCGCGGAGGCCAGGACCGGGATTCCCAGCGTCGAGGTGACCCCGACGAGGAAACATTGCTCCTTGGAGAGGTTGGTGAAATTCGCCATGGCCTCGAGCGCATATCCCATTCCCGCAGCGAATTTGACCATTTCGTACCGTAGATAACCGGATCCCTCGAAAACGATGCCGTAGAGTTGGTCGGTGATCAGCAGCGTGATCGTGTCGCGCACCAACCGGGCATCGTTGAGGGTCCGGACAGCATCGTCGAGGGTTCGGACCCGAAATTGCTCCGACTCCAAGAGGATGCCGAGGATGCACTTATAGGCCCGATCGCGTAGTTCGGAGTCGCTATTGGCAAAGCGGACGATAATGGCTTCGCTTGGCGGATAGTGTGTCGAGAGTCCCGCAAATCGCCTGAGCAGGTGGTCTAGCTGACCTTTTTTGCCTGCCTGTTCCACAAGGATCTGGGCAGGGGTTTTGGTGAACCCGTCGTTGGGCTGAAATGCGGCGGCCATAAATCGTTACTACTCTCTCCTGTTTCTATCGGCAAACCGGACCGTGATCTGGAATCTGGGACCTCGCAATCCTTTTTGGTAAACTGCGTGGTCCAATGAAGCGCGATGACCTGTGGGATCTGAACGAGGCGCTTCAGCATCCTGGCAAACACGTAGCAATCGACCTCAGCACGGAACTTCCGCAAGAGGCCGACCTTGATCTTGTCCAACCGCTGGAAGGCTTTTTGGAAGCTGTCAGCACGGGCAATCTGCTCCTCGTGACCGGCGAATTCAAGACCCGGTGCGTTCTGGAATGCTCCCGATGCGGGGCCCCGATCGAGCAAGACATCACGTATGAGATGGACGAGCAGTTTCCGGTCGAAGGGATCCCAAGCGTCTATGCCCAAGACGACTATGCCCGGGTCGTTCCCGATGAGGACTACCCGCTCTTCGAAGAAAACAACCTCATGGTGGAAGCTCTGATCCGTCAAGGACTCCTTTTGAACTTACCCATGCAGGCGCTCTGCATCCACGGATGGGAGGGAACCTGTCCTGAGGCCGGAAAGCGAGGCATCCAGATGAAGAAGGAGTCCGAGAATCCACACTTCTCAGATCTGGCCCAACTGAAGGCATTGGCTGACGAGGAGCCCGAAGCTTGAACATCGCTCTGGACGCGATGGGGGGCGATCACGCTCCCGAGCAGATTGTCCTGGGGGCGGTCGAAGCGGCCAAGCTGATCCGGGGCACCATCACTCTCGTCGGGGATCCTCAGCAGATCGCCAACTTCTTGCCCAAGCCCGCGCCGGCCAATATTGCCATCCACCCCGCAAGCCAAGTGATCGAGATGGAGGAATCTCCGGTTGAGGCCATGCGAAAGAAGCGCGACAGTTCGATGGTCGTCGCGGTGGATCTGGTCAAGGCGGGGACGGCCGATGTCGTGGTTTCAGCTGGCAACACCGGGGCCGCCGCAGCGGCCTCGCTACTGGGCTGGAGGCAAGCTCCAGGAATCCATCGGCCGGCCATTGCCAGCACCTTTCCGGGGCGCAAAGGTCAGTGGCTCTTGCTGGATGCCGGGGCCAGCCCAGACGTCGATCCCGAGCACCTCGTGGAGTTTGCCCAAGTCGGCCGCATGTATAGCGAGATCATGATGGGTCGCAACGAGGCGAAAGTCCACCTGCTGAACATCGGCGAGGAGGACAGCAAGGGAAACGCCTTTGCCAAGCAAGCCCACAAACTACTCAGTCGGCACTCCTGGTTTGCCGGGAACATCGAAGGCAAGGATCTCTTCCGCACCGATGTCGACGTGGTGGTCTGCGACGCCTTTGTCGGAAACATCGTCCTCAAGACCGCCGAAGGCGTGGCCGAGTTCATCATGGGCTCGATCAGGGAGCAACTCCCGACTGGGACCTTGGCCAAGTTGCCCTACCTACCCCTCCGAAAACTCATGGCCCCGCTTAAGAAGAAAACGGACTACTCCGAATACGGGGGCTCCCCGCTCCTGGGCCTGAATGGGTTAACCTACATTTGTCACGGTCGCAGCAACGCAAAAGCGATCAAGAACGCCCTCCTCGTGGCCGCGCAGGCCGTCGAGGCAGGACTGCTGGACAAGATGAAAGCAAATCTTGTCGGAAAATAAACGATGGGCAAACACGCAGCGATCATCGGAATTGGACACGCCGTCCCGAACAAGATCCTGAGTAATGCCGACCTTGAAAAGATGGTCGACACCTCGGACGAATGGATCTATCAGCGCACGGGCATGCGCGAGCGCCGAATCTGCGGTCCTGAAGAGACCGCCAGCACGCTTGGCATCGAAGCCGCGCAGAAAGCCCTCGCCGATGCCGGGATCACGGCCGACTCCATCGACCTCGTCGTCTGCGGAACCGTCACCGGCGACATGGCTTTTCCCAGCACCAGCTGCCTCATCCAAGAGGGCATTGGGGCAACCCACGCCGGAGCCATGGACATCGGGGCCGCCTGTGCCGGGTTCATCTACTCCCTAAGCGTCGCTAGCGCGATGGTTCAATCGGGCCAGGCCAAGCGCGCGCTCGTCGTCGGGGTCGATGTGCTCACCAAGTTTGTGGATTACACCGACCGATCCACCTGTGTCTTGTTTGGCGATGGGGGCGGGGCCGTGGTGCTGGAGCAGACCGACGAACCGCGTGGCCTGCTCAAATCGGTTCTGCTGAGCAATGGCGCCGGAGCCAAGCACATCGACCTTCAGGTGGGCGGATCGCGTCACCCGAATAGCAACCCTGAGAGCGAAAACTTCCGCAAACACATCTACATGGCTGGAGCTGAGGTCTATCGCTTTGCCGTCACGGCGATGGGCGATGCGTGCTGCAAACTGCTCGACGAGACCGGCTATTCCAGCGAGGACATCGGCCTCTTCGTTCCTCATCAGGCCAATCTGCGCATCATCGAGAGCGCGGCCCAAAGGCTCGGCTTGCCCGAAGAGAAAGTCTTTATCAACGTCGAAAAGTATGGGAACACCTCCGGCGGATCGATCCCCATCGCCCTGAGTGAGGCGGTCGAACAGGGCCGGCTGAAGCCAGGGATGCTGGTCATGACCGTCGGGTTCGGCGCGGGATTGGTTTGGGGCGCAAACCTCATCCGCTGGTGAAATGCTGACCCACCGCCAGCACCTGGCCATCAGCTCCTATTGGGCGGCGGTGAACTTCATGTGGGGTTCGCTTCTCCTCATCGTCCTGCCCAAACAGGTCGAGGTGATGAAGGCCGCGGACAAGGGTCCGGCGCTGGGTTTGGTGATCGGCATCGGGGCCGTGGCGGCCCTCACCATTCCACTCTGGATCGGCCCCGTCAGCGATCGTTGCACCCATGCTCTCGGACGCCGACGCCCCTTTATCTTCGTCGGAACGTTGCTCAATCTGGTCTGCCTCGGCCTGCTCGCCTGGGCCGGTTCGGCTGGGGCCTTTCCGCTCTTTGTCGGGGCTTACTTCCTGATGACCATCGGCAACAATATCGCGACGGCCGCCTATACAGGGGTGATTCCCGACCTCGTCGCCAGCGAAGAGCGAGGCAAGGCCAGCGGTTACATGGCCGTCATGTCCCAGCTCGGCACTCTGGCCGGGGTTGCGACCGCCGGGTTTTTGCCCCAAGACAATCGGTTTCTGCTCAGCTATGGACTGATTGCCGGAGCCCTCGTCCTCGGGCTTTGGGTGACGATGGTCGGGGTGCGCGAGACCCCGCTCGAGAATCCCGCCCCGGCGGTGCCCTTCCGCGAGGCTCTTGGCCGGCTCTGGTCCCCCCTGCGCGATCATGATTTCCGATGGGTCTGGATCACGCGGGCGCTGGTGATGGCCGGGTTCTATTCGGTCCTTCCGCTCCTGCAATACTTCATCGATGACCGCGTGAGCGGGGCCGAAGATGCGGTCGGGACGGCGGCCATGCTCCAAGGTTTAGTCCTGATCTGCGCGACCCTCAGCGGATACATCGGGGGCGTTGTTTCCGACCGATTGGGTCGGCGGCGGATCGTCGGAATGGCGACTCTCGTGATGGCGGCGGTCTGCCTTGCCTTGGTCTTCACGACCTCGGTTCCTTTGCTGTTTGGCGTCGGGGCCGTATTTGGACTGGGCTATGGCGCCTACGTCAGCGTCGATTGGGCGCTGGGGGCCGACGCCTTGCCAAACAAGGAAGACGCGGCCAAAGACATGGCCGTGTGGCACATCGCCGGAACCCTGCCGCAGGCGATCATGGCCCCGATCGCGGGGATGCTGGCCGCTGCCTTTGGATACACCATGGAACGCAGGGGCAACGACCTCGTTCCGCACTACACCGCCAGCGGCTACGCGGCTGTGCTCCTCACCGCCGCCGTGATGCTCGTCCTCGGCGCGATCTTCCTCCGCCAGCTACGAAACGTTCGCTAAAACTGGCCCATTGGCCCAGGAATCGCCCAAAATTCACGGATCTCTTGACAATTCGGCAAAAGGTCCGCTAACATGCGGTCACCGTCGAAGAAGACTGAGAACCCAGTGCAACGCCGCGCTGCCAGTGGGGTTCGATGCTGTCCCCGAAAAACAATGGATTCGGAAAGACAGTGATGAAAAAGATTCTTCTTGGCCTTGGGTTGCTTGTTCCCGGGCTTGCACTCGCCGAAACGGCGACCCCCGCCGCCACCCTGGACAAGGGCGACAGCGCGTGGATCATCGTCGCGACGGCCCTCGTTCTCCTGATGACCCCGGCCCTGGCCATCTTTTATGGCGGGTTGGTCAAGCGCAAAAACGTCCTCAATACGATGCTGCTCTGCTTCATCACGATGGGCGTCGTCAGCCTCACTTGGGTCCTTTTGGGCTTTAGTCTCGCCTTCGGAAAATCGGGCAACGGTTTCATCGGCGACCTGACCTATCTCTTCGGCGCGGATCTCTCCATCGATTCGCCCTATGGCACCCAGACGATCCCCTTGGCCCTCTTTATGCTGTTCCAGATGAAGTTCGCCATCATCACCCCGGCCCTGGTTTCGGGCGCGGTGGCCGAGCGGATCAAGTTCAGCGGGTTCATCCTCTTCACCGCGCTCTGGTCGCTCCTGATCTATGCTCCGATGGCTTGTTGGGTCTGGAACCCGAACGGTTGGCTGGCCAAGATGGGAGCTCTCGACTTTGCCGGTGGGACCGTTGTCCACCTCGCCAGCGGCGTCACGGCCATCGCTCTGCTCGCCGTGATCGGTAGCCGCCGCAACCGCGAGACGACTCCCAACAACCTCACCCTGACCCTCTTCGGCGCGGGAATGCTGTGGTTCGGCTGGTTTGGGTTCAACGCCGGGTCGGCTCTAGCCATGGATAAGCTCGCCGTCAACGCCTTTCTCACCACCCACACCGCCGCCGCCGCTGGGCTGGTCGGCTGGCTGTTGGTCGAGAGTCTCACAAAAGGAAAAGCCGGGGCGATCGGTTGTGCCAGCGGCCTGGTTGCGGGCCTCGTCGCCGTCACCCCGGCGGCCGGATTCGTCGGCGTTGTCCCCTCGCTCGCAATCGGACTTTTGGCCGGAGCGATCTGCTGCCTTGCGATCGAGCTGAAGCACAAGCTGCGCTACGACGACGCCCTCGACGTGGTCGGGATCCACGGCGTCGGTGGACTGTTAGGAGCGATCCTGACCGGGGTCTTTGCCGATCCGGCGATCAATCCCCTGGTCTCGATGCCCAACGGACGCGGCGGGCTGATCCTGACTCAGCTGGCGGCCGTCGGGGCCGTCGGAGCCTTTGCCTTCATCGGCTCTTGGATCTTGGCCAAGTTGGTTTCGGCCACCGTGGGTCTGCGCGCCGACGAGCACGAAGAGATCTCGGGACTCGACCTGGCCTACCACGGCGAGGACGGATACGGCGATCTCATCCCGAGTTCGCTGGAGGGTGAGGCCCTGCGCGAACCCGTCGGCGCTCGATGACTCCGGTCCGGTGGGTCCGCCTCCCAACAACTTACTCCCAAATAGACCGTTGGGAGAGCGGACCTTCGGACGAATGGACACCGGCGCGGAGCCTCGTGCGGACCGGTAATGACCAGCAGGATTCAGACGATATCCGTCCGCATCACTTGGCCCGCACGGTGAACCCTTCGTTAAGCCGGACCTGGGGATTGGTCAGGCGTGATTTCTTGTGGCCATCGCAACATCTCACGAAGGCACCTCGGGATTTCCCGACACTTCGAGCAAAATAGGTCTCAATGAATAGGTTGTGCTTGTTGGGAATGTCGCTTTTTCTAGCCGCGATGGCCACCGCCGGACCTGCCGATGGTGAAGCCCATGGCTGGGTGCGAGATGCCCAGTCCGGGGCATGGATTCCGGACGCCCGTGTCGCATTTATTGCGCCGCCTGGATCGGCCGCAAAGAATAGACCAGGCGACAAAACCGACAAGTGGGGCCGGTACACGATCCCGGCCTTGTTGGGGTCCGAAAACAAGAAGCGAATGATCAACCTTCCGATGCCGATTTTCGAGCGGGGTCCCTCAGTCGTAAAGGTGAACGTGGATGCGTCGATCTTGATCGTGGAGGTCAGCAAGTCCGGATACCGAACCTATCGAGGCCCCGTCGAGGTGAACTCGGCGGCGGTGACTCCACTCGGCGCGGTGGTCGACACGGTCTATCTTCAGCCCGAGTCCGCAGGCAAACCCGGATACGCGCTGGCTTCTGGCAAATCCGTGCGGGTCGAGACCACGAGTACCAACCGACTCGTTGCCAAAGGCAAGCTCTACGAAGAGAACATGAGCTACCACGATGTGCCGAAGAGCCTCAACCAAACGACCCACACCTCTCTCCGGCCCTATTTTGATGTCGGGCTGTTGAAATATGATTACGACAGTACGCGAAAGATCACCAAAGACGGCATGGAAGTCAAGCTCAGGACCGGTTTGCGCGATGGCACTCGCACGTTTTCCGGACCGCGGCGCGTCCCGCCTTACCTTGCCGAGGCCATCTCGGCGATCAAGCTGGAATCTGGTGGTCTCAAAGTGTTCGAGGTTCGACGGCTCTTCGGATATGGCTATGAAGGTAGCCAGCCGGAGAAGGTGAACGCTCTCCTGTTGCGCATGGAGGCGATGACCCCTCAAAATTCGACGTTCTCTGACCTGGTAGCGGCGGGTGATGAACTCGCGACCGCCTGGCCCGAAGTCGCACCGATGGTGACCAACTTCGTCAATGCGCGATTCGGCCGGCGTTCAACCCAGACCGATCAGGTACCAAAAACCAAGACCGGGCGCGCTCAAGAGGTTCTCGCGAAGCTGAATGACGCGAGCGCCCTCTACCGCGCCAACAAGGCTGAAGAAGCCCGCGCCGCCTATTCAGCCCTTTTCGATGCCAAAGACGGCGAAAAGATTGACGACTTTGAAGGGCGGCTGAACTATGGTCGACTGCTGGCCCTGGACGGCGACCTTGCCGGTGCCGACCGGATCTGGACGGTTGCGATCAATTACGCTCGCTGGCAGCCCAAGGACTACACCGAACTCACGCCGCAAGAATTGGAATCGGTGCCCGGTGCCGTTCACTTGCGCATCACGGTGCCAAGCGTCTTTCTGAGCGGAACCGTGAACTTTATGTATCCCGAAGCTGCTAGCGCCTATAACGCGACCGAATACATGGACGCCCTCAAAAATCCGAGCGCAGATTGGGCGGCGACGACCATCGTACTCCGTTCGCTGGTCGAGCTTGGACTGAGTAGCATCGTGGTAGACGTGATCAAGCAGGGGCTTGCGGCCGAGCCCGACAACGTCGCCTTGCTCGAGACGGCCGTGCTTTGCGGCCGCGCGTTGGGGGATCCGCTTTTTGCAGATTCTGCCCTTGAGCGGCTTCGGGCGTTCGTGCCCAACCACCGCCTGTTCGAGCGCGAAACCAGGCGTTAGCGTCCGGGGCCGAAGTCGACGTTGACTCCGTGCGGCGACATGCCCCAGATGCGCCTAGATCAGAGTCCGCCGATGTTCCGGAGACGATACGGGCGGATTGAGACGAAAAGGTCCGAGCCCGTAGCCAATTTGGCCACGGGCTCGGACTCCAAGGTAAGCAGACCCTCAAGCCTGGGGTGCTTTTCGCTTTCTCAATAAGGTAGCCAGTCCCAACCCCAGTATCGCCACCGTGCCGGGTTCGGGGACCACCGCGACGCCATCGATCAGCGACGTGTCGCCACGTCCAGAATCGACCCCTTGAAAGCGCAACATCATTTCTGACGAAGTTGCTGTGAAGAAGGCCGTGCGGCGCACTCTCCAGTCCCCCGACGAGGAGTCAGCGGCGAGAATTTCAAGATCGCCAGCAAAGACGCGAATGCGATGAGTCTGGTTCCGCTGGGCAAAATCGACTGCATAGCGCTGACCGATCACCAAGTTCTTCATAACTTGGGTAATGAATCCTCCGCCTTGGATGAATCCAAAGGCATTATCGCTAAATGCAGAAGAACCCCAAGGGCTACCGACTGCTGCAAGACCTGCGCCACTGTTCCCAGTTTGGCGGCTATAGCTCCACCCGCCGCCCGTTAAGAAGTTCGCCTCGTAGTTCCAAACTCCATTTTGAAGTGGTTGAGCGTTGAAGTTGCCGTTTTCAATGACCTTCGATGACTTTACTTCTTCTCTAAGACTCACTTCATCGAGAAGAAAAGCATACTCGTTGTCTTCGGAGCCAACGAGATCTAGCAGCGCTGTTGTCGAGGTTGCTACGAAAGGCCGGAAAGTATAGCTCCTCCAATTGGTGTCGTAACCTCGCATCACTCCGATGTTCTGACCGTTCACGATGACGTTTGCTCGACCTTCCGGCAAGTTGCCAAAGTTGCGCCGGAGATAGGATGAGAGCTCGTAGCTCTTGCCTGGAGTGAGTCCCGAGAGCGTTCTCTGGATCCGACCGGTGCCCTGAATGAAGGCATAGTTGGGGCCAAATGCGCCGCCCGAGCCCCAGGAGGATTGGTTCTTTGCCACGCCAGATGCGCGTCCATCCCTACCGGTAAAGGTCCAGTTGGGGCTGCTGGGCATAAACACGAAATTACCGGCCGAGTCCGGCACGGATATCTGCTCAAAACTATGATCAGAAATCGGGATACTGGTCGCCGTTGCCGAGGCGATAACTGTCGCGAAAACAAGGATGCTGGTCAAGCGCTTCATTACAGTCATATTGTCGGCATCCCACAGAGATAGGCCTAGATTATTTGCCCGGTTTCGCTATTTCTTCTGCCTTCCTTACCCGCCACAACCGTTGAACCCCACATTCCAAAATCCTCTCCGGACTCGGAAAGACTCGAAGCGTAAGTGGAGTTACATTCGTGACTCCCTTAGCGATCAGTCGAAGTGGGTGCCCCGGAGCCGTCACCGCGACCCTCAGCCTAGGTCGCCATCGCCCCCGGATCCCGGCTCGGATCCGGGGGCCTGGATCGGAGTGCCCGCCCCTGTCTACTCGCCCTGCACGCCGAAGTTGTTGCTCAAGATGATGTAGTCGAAGATCGTCACTTCCAGGTCACCATCGAGATCCGCGTTCGGGTTCCAACCGGGCTCCGCGGCCATGGTCATGAAGGCGTTCGAGAGCTCGATGTAGTCGAAGACCGTCACCTCGTTATCGCCATCGCAGTCGCCATTCAGCAGGTCAAATTCGTAGCGTAGACCGCTCGGCTGCACCGCCGGAGTCCGGACCTGGCCGAGCCAGTGACCGTACTTCACCCGGAGCGGCATGTTGCCGTTCGGGATCAGGATGGTGGACTCGCCATCGACAAGCGGAATCTCTTGGGCAAAGCCGAGCTTGCCATTCTCGGCCGGTTCCACAAGGGTGAGCATCAGGTTTGAATCTGCGCTGGGTCCCATCCAATCCTGAAGCGAGACCGTGACTTTGGCCTCCAGGCAAACGCTGATGATCCCTTTCCAGGTCGTCAGGTTGTAGCCGATAAAGTGGCCCTGGGCATTATAGATCGGCTCTTCGATGTCATAGAGGAAATGCTCCTCATAGTTCGGACTCCCGCTTCCGCCGACGTTGGGCGTATAGGTGATCTCGGGAATGTCGAACAGGTCATTTCCCACGGAGAAAGTTCCTCGGTACTGCGAGGACGGCCGAATGGTGAGCAGGAACAGCTCGGGGTTACCAACGTTTCTCAGCATCACCGTGGGCCGGAAGCTGATCCGCTTGCCCACCGAGGTCTTCGCGCGAACGGCGCTGGCGAGTAGCCGAGGTGTCTCTGCGGGAATGCCAGCGAAGATGTTTGGGTACTGCGCCGAGGCATAGGTCGGGAGCAGCGCCCCGTGCAGGCCGTCGTTGTTCTCACTGCCGAACCCCCTGCTTCCAATGCCGCCCGGTGCCGCGCCCTCGGGAAACTGGATCGAGCCGCCCTGGATCTGCCCCGACAAGAGCGAAGGAGCGAGGATGCCGATGCTGGCGCCGCCCCTTCCGCCCGCACCGCCGAAGCCGCCATAGCCGGGGCTCCCGGCGCCACCGATACCGCCCTTTCCGGCTTTGTTGGCGGTCGCACCCGTCGTGCCGGCGGGACCCCCCGCGCCACCAGATCCACCGTTGCCGCCAGCTCCACCGTCGCCGCCATCGCCACCCTTGCCCCCTTTCGTGACCGAGACTAGGCCGTTCTCAAGGTCGAGGGTGCTCGTTGCCACGTTCGCCCAGATGAGGCCATAGAGCGGTTTGCCGGCGGTTCCGCCCTTCCCGCCTTTGCCACCACCGCCGCCGGCGCCACCGCCGCCACCGCCGCCACCGCCCAGAACGATGATGAAGTCGGCAAAGTAAGAGCCTCCGCCGCCACCGCCACCCCCTCCGTTGCCGGGTTGACCATCCGTTCCATCGCCGCCGTGGCCATCAAAGATCGCATCGCTGCGCTCACCATTGGCCCCGGCGGAAGATGCAGGAGCGCCGGGTGACCCCGCCGTGCCGTCTTCCCCGCTCCTGCCCCAATGCGAGGCGCCGGGTTGACCTCCCGTGCCGCGAGCGCCGCCAGCGCCGCCGCCCGCTTCACCGTTATAGCCCCGGTACCAGCCGTTCGAGTCGGACCAGCCGCCGTCGCCTCCGTTGCCCCCGTTTCGAGGGTTCGCGCCGGTGAACTTGGCGCCCAGGCCCCGGCTGCCTCCGGCGACGGAAGAGAGACCAATGCCCGTGCTGCCCCGGCCGCCATCGCCGCCGTTCAGGCCGATGCCGCCATCCGCGCCGACCGCGCCCTTGACGCCGTCGGCCGCCTTGCCGATCTGCTGGATCTCACTCCCGACCAGACTCGCGTGCCCGCCCGTGGGGTCCACCAAGAACATCGCAGGAAGAGAATTGCTGCCATAGCCGATCGCGGAGAACTCTTCGAAAACAAACTTGGAACCCATATTGGGAACGTAGACGGGGCACTGGCTTGCCGAGAAGATCTTGGAGTTCTGGAAGGGGTTCCGGCCCCAAGTCGTGCTCGTCCCATTGATGTCCCGGTACGCCCCGAACAGCTCGGTGTTCGGGAAGGGAACGATGGACTCGAAATACACGCCCTCGTTGACGTACACCGGCCGACCTCCGAGGGCCTCGGCGACGCACAGCGCGACCCCGATCGTTTTGAGCGGTGAATCGATCTCGCCGGTGTTCGAGTCGTCACCGTGATACACGGAAACGAAGACCGGGCCGTGCTTCATGCCGTCGATCCCGTCTGCATTGGAATCCGAGGCGACGGAATCGGGCCGATCGGTCACCCTTGGCGGGAAAAACAAGTTGACCTGCGCCTGGCTGGGAATCGCCCCGGCGAGGCCCGCAAGCAGAAGACCCGCCCGGACTAGCATCGGGGAACTTTGGGCAGACATTCAAGGAGTGTACGACATCTTTCCCCCAGACCCAAACCTGCGGGTCTTCACCCTGGGTGCCCGCCCTCAGCGCGCTAGCAAGTCGAGGAGCACATCCCCGCAAGAGCCGTTAGCCAGCTTCATCGCCCGACCCGTCGCCGGATCGACCAGCAGGATCGTCAGGCCGAGTTGCGCGATGACCTTGCCATCGGGGAGGACGATCGGCGACTGCCAAGACATTGCCAGGACCGGAGTCTCCAGCGCATATCTCCGATCATCGATTGACATCCCAATCACTGGCCAATATCCCACGAAAACCTGATGCTGATCGACAAACGACCGTGTCGAGCCGTCCCTGCCATAGCCAAAGGTGCCATTTCCGTAGTTGACTTGCCCCTTACTGTCGCGCTGAACCGGGGCCGCCTGCGAGGCCCGGCCGAGGTTCCGGATGAGTTCTTTATCCTCCCCCCGCCAACCCGACCCCCAGAGGATGAGCCGACACCGATCCTCGTTCGCGATCGGCTCGACGATCACCCTTTTCCAGTTACCTGGTTTTATCGTCGTAACCTTTTCCTTTCGCGAACCATCGAGCCGAACCCGATAGACGGTTTGGCCATCGACCCCGACCATGTAGAGCCAGCCGCCGACCGTCGGAATCGATTGCGCAGGGCGCAGATCGGTCAAAGCCGAGATCGACCCAAGCCAAAGCGTGACGAGCACCATCCCGAGGTAGGTCAAGGTCTGGACCCCGGCCGAGATGCCCAAGGTCCGGCGATCGCGGGGCAGATCCACGGCCGAAGCAATGAACGGCCATTCAACCAAGATCGTGAGGAACCAGGCGCAGGCCATGAGGCCGACAAAGGCGATCAGTCCCCACCGGATCGGATCCAGACTCACCCAGCTTCGGACCGGGCCCGCCAAATAGATAACACCAAACCCAACCGCCATGGAGACGTAATTCGCCGTAATCAGCTTTTTGGTGATCGTCGGACGTTTGGTGATCCACGACACGATCCGCGCTTCCACGTTGCCCAGGATCCAGTTCCCCACCAAGAGCCAAAGACAACCCGCCCACATCAGTGGCGTGCCCGCGTTCGCCAAGAACATCACGCCCTGAGCCTAGCACCAGAACCCTTTTCGAATCAATCAAAGAGTCCAGAGCTCAACGTGACCTTGAAGACTCAGAGGACTCACGCACCAGAAGGACCGGCCCCCGAATCCGAGCGAACCCCGCCCCAGACGTCATAACGCTTGACGTTCTGAACCGAGTAGCCAACCGCCCCTGTATTCCGGGCCACCGTGCAGATCATGCTCCCATGACCATCATACACCGGGAAGCTCACCCGCTGAGTCGAATTGCAGGACGGACCCGGGATAATTCGACCCAATTCTATACAACACTGAAATAGACATAATACTCCCAGCGAGAGAGGCTAACTATGTGAACCCCCTTCGGCAATGAGGACCCTGAATCCTTCAACAGACCGAGTAGCACACCATTTGTACCGATCACACAAGCGCCCGCAAAGAGAACCGCATCGGAGCTTACATGACCTGTGTGGATCGCCCGGACAGTCACCATCACTACTGCGTACCGTGATAGCCAATATATCGTTCCCACCACCATCCGCATCGCGCGCATTTCGGCAGTGTTCTCGAGAACAAGTTTTCTTATCAAGGAAACCCTCACACTTTAGAATCTGCTCAAAAATTCTGTGATTCCGCCCATGCCCAGTCCCAGGGAAAAGTCTTCGGCCAACCCCTTTGGGCTGTCCCCTAATCCGTATGCTCCTGCAGCACCAATAGCTCCGCCGAGAAATGCTAAGAACAGATCACCAAAGTCTGTTTCAGTGTCCGTCAGCAAATTTATGAGTATAGTGGCGGCCATGTTAGTAAACCCACCTACCGTCATTCCAAGCGCATACGAGCCGACAGTGGCTGAAGTTACGTCAGCCACTGCCTCCGAGACCCGCCCACCAATCTTAGCAGCGAGGTACGCACCAACTCCTGCCATGAATGCACCAAGCGCTCCTTTGGTATCCCCGCCTTGCGAGGCTACCTTCGTGATCCAGGCGGTAAGACCTGCGACGAATGCTCCGAACACTGATTTGAAGTCCTTCCCCGTAGGATCTACACTAAGAGTTGGAGAACCGGCGCAGTATACGTACCAATTCTTGCCATCCATCGCCGGGTCTTCGGAGAGGAATCGGCCGGTGGTGGGTTCATAGTACCGGGCGCGCATGTAGATCAGGCCCGTTTCGATATCGGTGGCGTGGCCCAGGTTAGCGCAGTAGCGCTTGTCCGTATTGGCCAAGTGTCCGCCACTAGCCGAACTCGAAGCCCCCGAATCCGAGCGAACCCCGCCCCAGACGACGTAGCGCTTGACGTTCTGGACCGAATATCCCTCATCGTTCCGGGCCACCGTGCAGATCACGCTCACAACTTTCATGTTACATCGGATCTCGCGAATCCGAGGTTAAGACTTCGACAAAAGCCCGGGAAGCGAAACCCTGTGCGCGATCCGGCCAATATCACACCGTCCGCCCCCCAACCCGCCGATTCGGGGCAGAGCCCTGAGCCGAAGGCGAGTGGCGAGGGCGTGGCACTGGGCCGAATCAGCGGGCTACGGCAGCGATACGATAGAACCCCAGGGCCTACGAGTGAACTTCAACACTCAAAACTTATCTCAAATCGAAAAGTAAGTATACGCCTCAAATTCCCGAGTTAGGCCCCGAGACAACCTCGCCTCGGTCAGTGACCTTGACCAGCTTTCCAAGTTCTAGTAGAACGAGTCCGGTTTTTCTTTCAAGAAAGCTTACTTCTGTCAAAGAAAACGAAGCAGGACTTCGGGATGAAAAGTTTCTCAGACAGCGATTGCAGAACCTCATGGGCCCCATGGTCACAACGAAGATGATGATTGAGGCCGAGACAGATGCGAACACTTTGGTGAAGGCCTCGTCAGTATTCCAATATTTTGAGACGACCGCCAGAGACGCTAGTGCGAATATCACGACGATTGTGCCAAATAGGGACCTAAGCCTATAGATCGATTTCAGCAGATTCTCGAGGTCACTATTGTGTGAAAACAAGTATTCCATCTCCTGTAAGTCCTCCGGCGATTCCTAGCATGACATCCAGCCACATTTCGTCGTCTATGGCGCGAGTTAGCACCCACTGCTTGAAGCCAGCGTCAATCGCATACCGACAAGCTCCCCCCATCGCGCCGCCCATACCGGCACTCAAGAGAATCTTGCTGAGGTTAAAGCCTTTTCCAGAAAGGGCATCATCTAGAGCAGTTGTAATCGCTCCAGCTACCATCCCGCCGCCAATCGCTCCTGCTCCCAAAACGGCTGCCATTCCCCCCAATGCACCTCCAACTACTCCCGCAATCACCTTTGCTAACATTTCCCTAGGAGTGAGCGGAGCTAAAAAGCTCGAGCCGAATATCGACCCCACTGCGGTCATAAAGCCAATAAATGCTCCGCCCAAGGCTGCTGCTGCCAAATGCGGCATGCGCCCAGCCGAATCCACCAAAGTGGTGGGGACGTTATTGCAATATATGTACCAATTCCTCCCATCCCTTGCAGGGTCTTCGGAGATGAAGCGGCCGGTAGTGGGTTCGTAGTACCGGGCGCGCATGTAGATCAGGCCGGTTTCGATGTCGCTCGCGTGGCCCAGGTTGGCACAGTAGCGCTTGTCCGTATTGGCCAAGTGCCCGCCACTAGCCGAGCTACTCGCCCCCGAATCCGAGCGAACCCCGCCCCAGACGTCATAACGCTTGACGTTCTGGACCGAATATCCCTCCCCATTCCGAGCGACCGTGCAGATCACACCCACGTCTCTCATGTTACATCGGAAATCGCGAATGCGAGGTTAACAAATCGACAATTGCCCGAGGAAGCCCATCAGATGCGCCATCTGGCCGAGTCGCTCGCCCTTGACGCCGCGCTCCCTCGCTTGCAGACCTGGATCTCGCCGACTCGGGGCGAGGGCGTGGCACTGGGCCGAATCGGCGGGCTAAAAAACAAGAAAACCCACTCGATATGAGTAGGTTTCGCTTCGAAAAGATGGCTGCCCCTGTTGGACTCGAACCAACGACCCGCTGATTAACAGTTGACGTTTTATTTGTTTTTTAACTTGCGTAGCTGTTCGCTGAGGTATCCATATTGAACCTAAGCAGTTCGCGTTTGTTCGCAGTCATGCGGTACAATTCTTCCCACAACTCTTCCCAATTCTTCCCAAACTCTTCCCAGAAGGACAAGCATGGCAAACAAAAAGAAATCTCAAGCGCGGCGGGCCAATGGTGACGGATGGATCTATCAGGACGGAAACCAGTGGCGGTTCAAGCTCGCGGTCGGAATCGACCCCGCGACCGGCAAGACTCGTTTCCGTGGGGGACGGGCCAGCAGTCACGCCGAGGCGACCGAAAGTCTGAGGAAGCTGCAAGCGGACCGGCTGGCGGGGCGCGTGGCGGCCACGACCAAGCAGACCCTCGGTAAGTATCTGGAGGAATGGGTCGAGAACACCATCAAGCCCAACCACGCGGCCTCGACCTACCGGCAATACCGGTGGATCATCGACCTCCACCTTGTGCCTCACCTCGGCAAGAAGAGGATCGAGGACCTGCGCCGACCCGAGGTGCAAAAGCTGATCGCGCTGAAGACAACGCAGGCCGTTCAGCCCCGCTCGGCGGTGGGCGAAGCAGTCAAGGAAACCACGCTCTCGCGCAATACCCTTCGCCTCATCCGCGCTGTGCTGCATGCCGCCTATAACGACGCGATTCGAGACGGGCTTGCCACGATCAACCCGGCCTCCTTTGTCGAACTTCCGAAAGAGGCGAAGAAGCCGCCGGTTTCACTGAAGCAAACCGAAGCCAAAAAGCTCATGGCCGTTGCGGCAAAGGGCGAGCTGCCCGAGTTTTGGCTGTTTCTTTTTCTGACCGGGACCCGCCTGGGCGAGGCCTGCGGGCTCCGCTGGAACGATCTGGATCTGAAAGAAAAAACGGCCCGGATCCAGGGCCAGCTTCAGCGGGTCGGCGGCGAGCTGCGCCACCTGCCCGGGACCAAGACCAACCAAGTGCGCGAGCTGCCGCTGCAAGCCGACTTGGTGGCAGGGCTGCGCGCGCTCCAGGAGCGGCAAAAGGCGGAAGGCACCAGCGACCCCGACGGAATCGTTTTTCTCAACCCCTATGGCCGCCGGTTGGGTCCGAAATACGTTCGGGACCGCCTGGCCGAGCTGTGCAAACTGGCCGAGGTCCCGGTGATTTCACCGCACAAGATTCGGCACACGGCGGCGACCTTGGCCCTGGGCGCGACCAGCGACCTGCACGGAGTGCAAAAGATGCTCGGCCACGCGCAGGTCTCGCTGACCTCGAACCTCTACGGCCACGGCACCGCCGAAGCCCAGCGGCGAATCAACGACGCCCTCTGGCAGATGATCACCCCGGAGTGAAGGGTAGGCATGGTCGTCAGGCCCCCCGAGGGTGTGGGGCGGTTCGCAAGTCCGCCGCCGAGGCCCGCGCCCTAGACGGTTCATCCCCACGGGTGTGGGGCGGTTTGGCAGCAGCCTCTCCACCATACACTGCCCCGTAACCCGCACCGTTATCTTGTCCACATAGTGCTAATTGTAGAGGGCCTCTTCGTCAGCATGCTTGGCGATCGCCACGCCGATCACGCACGCGCTGCATCGGCCGCTGACGGCCCCTGCCATCTGCGAACCCCACCGGCGGGTCTAGAGAGTGGCTGGACATCCGGACCGTGGAGAGCCTCTCTTCTACGACGGCCAACTCTTCCTCGCTGACGCGCGACACTTATCGCTCGTTCGGGGCAGGGGCGGTTCCCGCCTCTCCGAGCCTGGCTCACTCCCGACGGTGTTCCCACCCCAAAGCCTGGGACAGCAAAGTGCGCAAAGCGCTGCAACAAGGGGCGATTCAGCAGGAACTCGAACTTTAGGAGGCGAAGAGGTAGCCCCCTCTCATCATGTATGCTCTAGGGGTGGAAAGTGCCTGCAATCTTTGGGCACATACTCCGGCTTCAGGCCGGTACAGATGGCATGGCCTCGTTCAGCATACGGAAGCCGTGGCGGAACGTGCTGCTCGCTTTGCTAGTCCTTTTGGGGCATCGCGAGCGGCCCATGCTTTGGGACTTGCCCATGATGCGGGCAAAGCCGATCCGCGATTTCAGGAATACCTCAAAGCCGCTCACAAGGGGCTTAATTCTCCTCGTTGCCCGCACGCCTTCGCCGGGGCGGTGGCAAGTCTAGACAAGCTGAGGACGAGAGCGCTCTTGGTCGCCGGGCACCACGTCGGCATCCCAGACAACGCTGATCTGACGAACATCGTGCAACCTAACGCCGACCCTAGAACAGTAGAGGCGGCAAGGCAATTTCTGACCGAGATTGGATTCGACCCCTCGCCGGAGGATCTGACTCCACGGCAGAGCGCAACGGAACCTCTCGACGTTGAGTTCTGGCTACGAATGCTCTTCAGTTGCTTGGTCGATGCCGATTGGCTCGACACCGAGTCGCACTTTCGTATGGGCATGCCCTCGGATCGTGGCGAGTACCCAGCGATCGATTGGTACCTCGAAAAACTGAATACCCGGCTCGCCACATTCTCGGGCCAGGAGAGCCACATCAATAAACAACGCGAAGAGATCCTGAAGTCCTGCAGGGAGGCAGCAAAGAGTCCTCCAGGGGTGTTCACGCTCACCGTGCCAACCGGCGGTGGCAAGACCCTTTCAGGGCTCGCGTTCGCCCTAAAGCACGCCAAGCTCCACTCTCGCAGGCGCGTGGTCGTCGCTATTCCCTACACCAGCATCATCGATCAGACTGCGCAGGTCTACGGCGAGATCTTTGGTCGGAAAAACATCTTGGAGCACCACTCGGCAATCGACATGGATGGCGAAGATGAAGGTTCGAGCGAACTCGAGACGAAGCGACGAATGGCGTCAGAGAATTGGGACTGCCCCCTTATCGTCACCACGACGGTCCAGCTCTTCGAGAGCTTGCTTAGCAACAAACCTTCGCGCTGCCGAAAGCTCCATAACCTAGCGGACTCAGTCCTAATCATCGACGAGGTCCAAGCCCTACCAGAAAAGCACCTGGGCCCGATTCTGGATGTACTCCATCAGCTCGTTCGGAACTATGGTGTCACGCTCGTGCTCTCGACGGCGACCCCCCCTGACTACAACCCTGTTGACGATCGACTGCTCTCGGCAGCCACCGAGATCGTCGCCGATTTCGAGCGTCATTTTGCCGCCCTCCGGCGAGTCCGGTTCAAATTTCCCTCGGAAGAATGGACCCACACGGATTTGGTCGAAAAGCTAGAGCCTAGCCCTCAGGCCCTCGTGATCTTGAACTCCAGAAAAGATGCTGTCGAGGTCGCAAAAGCCGCAAGCCATCTAGAGGGTGTTACTCACATGAGCACGCTCTTGTGTCCCCACCACCGAAAATTGATACTTGCCACGACACGGCAGAGACTGGAAGATAAGTTGCCCGTACGAATGATTGCGACCCAAGTCGTCGAAGCCGGGGTAGACCTTGACTTCCCGGAAGTCTTTCGGGTTCTTGGCCCCCTGGATCGCATCGTCCAGGCTGCCGGTCGTTGCAATCGCGGGGGGCGCAACACCTTGGGGACCTGCACGGTTTTTCGTTTAGCAGATGGCCGTTCACCAAGAGGTGCGTACCAGACCGGAATCGCGGAAACTGAATCCCTATTGTCCCAAGGACTCGAAGACATTACCGCCCCGGAGGTAACCCGTCGCTACACCCGTGGCCTCTATTCCAAGACCTTCACGGGGTCCGCAAAGACCGGGGGGCATCGGGCCTTGATTCAAGACCTCCGTAGCAATCTGAAGTTTCAGTCTGTGGCCGACACGTTCAAGATGATCGAGGATGACACTGTGCCACTCATCGTCGAGAACTACCCGGGCGTCGATGTCGGGTCCCTCCTTCCGCAATGGGGCACGGATCCAAGTCAGTGGTTCCGGAAAATGGCTGCCTACTCGGTGAGCGTTTTCCAAGGACATGCGGCCCGGCTCCAGAGCGATGGATTGATCCGGCTCCATGATTCAGGAGCGAAGGTCTACACCGGGGCCTACCACCCGATGCTGGGCCTGGCGCAAGAAGATCTCCCCGATCCAAGTGACCTCATCAGCCAAGAATAGGAATTGCGCTTTCTAGAAAGCATGGGCTATACTAAGTTCTGAGGTTGTCTTCAGACAGACCGAAGCGGCGCGAGCATCCGGCTCGTGAGGATTGAAACTAGAACGCATGACGTGCTGGCCCAGACCTTCTGGGTCAGCACAAAGGTGGCTCGGATGCCTCGTAAATCGAATGAACCAGGCGATTGACCTGGGGTCAGCTCGAACGTGGCGGAGAGGATTACAAGACGAAAGTCCACAAGCGGCCCATCGCCCTCAACCGCCTGTGAATCTCAGCAGGCGGGGCGAAAGGATTTTATGAATAGACAACACTTCAAACCTGGAATCGTCGTCACTCGCCGCGCCGGCTCAATCCGTGTAGATGCGACGACCCACCTTCATGACCATCCAGCCTTCCGGCGCCTTGAAAACACCAACGACAACCCCGCTGAAGAGCGCGTGTTCTGTTGCGAGGTTTCCGATGTTGCGTGTTTGGCGCGCGAGTTGGAATACGCCATTACCGCTTTGGACCTTTGCGACAAAGAACCCCGTGATAACAGCCATGAGTGAACGATACGTAAGCGTCAGGGTGCGGGGCGACTTCGCCCTTTTCACCCGGCCCGAAAACAAAGTAGAGAGAGTCAGTTATCCGGTGATCACGCCAAGCGCAGCCCGGGGAGTCCTCGAAGCCATCTATTGGCATCCGGAATTTACCTGGGCGGTCCGTGAGATCCAAGTCCTCGCTCCCGTCCAGACCTTCGGGATCTTGCGCAACGAGGTGAACAGCAAGATGTCGCCGAGCCGCACGGACCCCTACTTCGCTGACGAAGATCGAAGCCAGCGAAACAGCGTCTGTTTGCGCGACGTGGACTACGTGATCCTAGCGGATGCCGAGCCCAAAGCTCACGGCGCCGACCATGCCAAGTACCGTGATATCTTTCGCCGAAGGGTGGAAAAGGGACAGTGCTATCACCGCCCCGCGCTGGGGTGCCGTGAGTTTGCCGCCGAATTCGGCCCCGTGGAGGGGTCCCCCGACCCGATCGACTGGTCTGAGGACCTGGGTCTAATGCTTTGGGATATGGACTACTCGACCGGCAAGCCTCCGTATTGGCCCCGTTTCTTTCCGGCAGTTGTGGATCGAGGGGTTCTGCGTGTGCCCAGCGGGCCCCTGGGAGCGGAGCGATGATCTTGCGGCGGATCGTGGAGTTTGCCGAGCGGCAGACCACCGCGCTACCTTCCGGATATCAGCGGCGATTCGTGACGAAAGTGATCGAGTTGGATCCGACCGGCCGACTCATCAATATTGTGCCGCTATCCGGCGACTTGCAGGGAAAGCGCCACGGGATGCGCCGTCCAGAGCCTCAAGAAAGCCCGATGAGAACCGTCGCCGTGATTCCCCGGCTGTTTGCGGATAACGTGAACTATGTTCTCGGGAGAGCTCGCGAAAAAGATAAACCTGAACAGATCAAAAAGCGCCATCAGGCTTGGATCGACTTGGTCAATGAGGCCGGAAGCGCGCTCCCTGATGTCCCAGAAGTGCAAGCGGTGGTGGCGTGGATCGCGACCGACGGCCCGGGCATCTGCCGCGAGGACGAACGCATCGAATTGGACGACGAGATAACCATTTCGGTCAATGGCCGGTTCGTCACCGACATTCCAGAAGTCCGTCGATTTTGGGCAACACGTGGGGACCAAAGCCAGCAGGGTTTATGCCTAGTGACGGGCCAGGTGACTTCCGTAGTCGACCGGATGCCTGCCCCAATCAAAGGGGTCCCGGATGGCCAAATGTCCGGAACCGCCCTGATCTCGGTAAATAACGCAGCAGGTGAGTCCTACGGACTGGAAGCCGCCCTCAACTCGCCGATTTCAACCGACGCAGCCGAAAAGATCTGTAACGGACTTAACGACCTGCTCAACACAGAAGCCGGTATCGATGAAAAGGGCAGGCGAAAGTACCAGCACTCGCTCCGGGTGGGCAAGACCGTCTTTGTCGCTTGGAGCCGGGAGCTCACCAATCGCAACTTACTTGACGACCTAGATTCGCCCGACCCGGCCCACGTTCAGTCCCTCATCGAACTCGTAAGCAAAGGAGGCAGAAAAGCCTATTTCCCCGAGCCAAGCGACTTCTTCGTGCTCTCCCTCAGCGCGAACGCGGCGCGAATTGTAGTGCGCGACTATCACGAAACCACTCTCGCAAGGGTCGAAGAAAACCTCGGACGCTGGTTCCAACGCCTTCAGATGATGAGCCTTGATGGCGATTCGACAAAGCCGGTGGGCATCTATCGACTCGCGGCGTCGCTCTATCGTGATGCCAACAAGGAGATGCCCGCCCATGTGCCCACCGCCCTCATGACAGCCGCCCTCTCAGGGCGGCTGATCCCCGACTACATTCTCGGTCTCGCCGTCAAGCGCAACTTGGCCATGCAGGGACCCTACGCCGAGTTTAACCGCCAGCGCTACCTTTCGATGGAGCGCCTGGCCCTGATCAAAGCCATTCTAGAGCAGAAGGAGAACCTCAACTTGAGCGCACTCAACCCCAATCACCCAGACTCCGCCTACCACTGCGGGCGGCTACTCGCCGTCCTCGAGCAGATTCAACGTTCAGCTCTTGGCGACATCAACGCGACAATCGTCGATCGATACTACGGCGCAGCTTGTAGCAGCCCAGGGACGATTCTCGGAAACCTTGTCAACGACTCGCAATCCCACCTTGCCAAGCTTCGAAAAGGGGCTGGGGATGGGTGGGCCCAGAACAAGCTGGCTGAGGTCCTGGAGGCAATCGGAGACGAGTTTCCCAAGACGTTGCCGCTAACTCGCCAAGGACTCTTCGCCCTTGGCTTCTATCACCAAAAAGCTCATGACCGAGCCGCTGCAATCGAAGCAAAAGCTGCGAAGCTAGCACAAGCCGGAGACAATGCACAATGAACATCCCAAACACCATCACCGACCCCGGGAAGCGCTACGACTTCCTCTTTCTCTTCGACGTTACCGATGGAAACCCCAACGGTGACCCCGACGCGGGCAACCTGCCCCGAATCGACCCCGAGACCATGCAGGGCATCGTCACCGATGTCTGCCTAAAGCGCAAGATCCGCAACTTCGTGGATCTCGTGCATGGCACCGGTTTCGACAACCTCGACACCAAAGACCGGTACGGCATTTTTGTCCGCGATAGTGGCGTGGCATTGAATACCAAGATTGCCGCTGCGGCCCAAAAAGCAGCAGAGAACGAGAACCAATCGGAGGCAGTCAAGAACAAGAAAAAGGAGAACAAATCCGGTCGAACCGAGCTTTGCCGCCGCTACTTTGACGTACGGGTCTTCGGGGGAGTCCTCAGCACCGGAGACTACAACTGTGGTCAAGTTCGGGGCCCCGTCCAACTGACCTTCTCTCGGTCGGTGGATCCGGTGATCCCCGGTGATGTCGCAATTACCCGAGTGGCAATCACCAAGGAAGGGGAGCAAAAGGAGACAGAGATTGGCCGCAAAGCTCAAGTTCCCTACGGCCTCTATATCGGCAAGGGATTCTTCTCCCCGATGCTCGCGAAAGATACTGGCCTAGACCAGGCCGATCTCGAACTCTTTTGGACCGCCCTGCGCGAAATGTTCGAGAACGACCGATCTGCTGCCCGGGGTGATATGCGGCTCCGAGAAGTCTACATCTTCCGCCACGAGGATCCGCTCGGCAACGCCCACGCAGGAAAGCTCTTCGACCGAGTGAAACCGGTGCTGAAGCCCGGAGTCGAAGCCCCAAGATCATTCGAACAGTACGAGGTCCAGGTGGATGGAGATAATCTTCCAGCCGGCGTCTCGCTGATCCGCCTCCTTGAATGAAAGACGCAATCCTCGTCCCAATCAGCGCGATCGAGCACTGGAGCTATTGCCCGCGACAGTGCGGACTGATCCATGTCGAAAGCGTCTGGGACGAGAATCTCTTCACCATCAAGGGGACTGCGGCCCACGAGCGCGCCGATCAACCGACCACGAGGTTAGAAAAGGGGGTCCGCACTGAGCGGGCCCTCCCGGTCTGGTCCGACCGACTGGGTCTCGTCGGTAAGTGTGACGTCGTAGAGTTTCACCCGAATGGCGAGGTCGTTCCCGTCGAATACAAATCCGGCGGGCCAAATCATGCCCGCCATGCCGAACTCCAACTCTGCGCGCAGGCGCTCTGTCTCGAAGAGATGCAGGGCCGAGCCGTGACCGCCGGAGCGCTTTACTTCGCCAAGACCCGAGAGCGACAAGTGGTCTCCATAGACGCAGAGCTACGAGCGCAAACCGAACGCATTTTAGAGCAGATCCGCGAAATGCTCGATGCCATGCACCTGCCCGATCCGGTCAACGACCGGCGATGTCCGAGATGCTCGCTGATCGATGCCTGCCTGCCCGGCCCAATCACGCGGCTGAGCGCTTGTCAGCCGAGCATTTTCCAGCCCGGCGCAGAGCGAGAGCTTCCATGACGAAGATATTCCTGAACACGCTCTACGTTGGAACTCAGAATGCCCTCGTGCGACTCGAAAATGATCAGATCCGAGTTGAGCACGGCGGTGAACAAATTCTTCGGGTTCCTCTCCACCAACTCGGAACCATCATGCTCTTTGGACTGGTCCATGCAACCGTGCCCCTGATGACCCGCTGCGCGGATGACGGACGGGCGTTTGTATTCATGACCGAGTACGGCCGATTCCGGGCGAGAATCCAGGGCAAAACATCCGGCAACGTTCTCCTGCGCCAAGCCCAATACCGAGCCTTCGACAGCCTCCCGACTGCCGTCGAGTTCTGCCGAACCGTGGTCGCGGGAAAAGTCCAAAACCAAAGATTCGTCCTTTTGCGAGGGGCCCGCGAGGCCGATCCTCCGCGCGCGACCGAACTCTCCAACGCGGCCGAGACCCTTGCTTATCTCTTGATTCAGTTACCTGACTGTCAGCAGATCAACGAGATTCGAGGTATCGAAGGAATGGCCGCCCAATCTTACTTTGAAGTTTTCGGTCACTTGGTCAAATCACAGCGCACCGAGTTCAGCTTCGAGAGCCGATCCCGCCGACCACCCCGCGACCGCGCGAATTGCCTTCTCTCCTTCCTCTACAGCCTCTTCACGTCGGACTGTGTCGCGGCGCTCGAGGGGGTCGGCCTCGATCCACAGTACGGTTGCCTCCATGTTCTCCGCCCAGGACGCCCTTCTCTTGCCCTCGACCTGGTCGAAGAATTTCGCGCCGTGATTCTCGACCGTCTCTGCCTTTCGCTCATCAATCGTCGTCAGGTCACCGATGCAGACTTTGTTCAGCGAGAAGGCGGAAGCGTGAGTTTGACCGATGAAGGCCGCAAGAAGCTCCTCGTAGCGTATCAACGGCGAAAGCAAGAAGAGGTCCGCCATCAGCTCTTCAAAGAGAAAGTCCCCATCGGACTGCTTCCCCACGTCCAGGCACGGATCCTCGCCCGATTTCTGCGCGGTGACATCCCCGGTTACCGACCCTTCACGCCATGAATAGATTCCAATGCCTGCTCTGCTATGACGTCAACACCTCCAGCGAGGGAGGTAAACGGCGGCTTCGACGAGTCGCAAAGGCTTGCGAGGCGTATGGCCAACGAGTTCAATGGTCAGTCTTTGAAGTATCGGCCACCGAAGTGAATTTTGAAAAGCTTTTGGGCCGAGTGCTCAAAATTATGGATCCCGAGCTCGACAGTCTCCGAATCTACCGCTTGCTGGGTGACCGGGAGCGAATCGTAACCGTCTTTGGCCGGGATCGCTGGGTCGACTTCGATGGCCCACTGATTATCTAGCGCGAACCCCCAGAGATGAGTCCTTGTACCGATGGTCCGCGTTCTGATTTGGGTTCCTTTGGGAACTGAGCAGCTTGAAAACTGCATAATGAAGCTTGCGCTTGATCCCTTCGCGCGGGGGCTTTTTGAGTCCGAGCGCAAGGAAATGACCGCCGTCGCACCCGGCCTAAACCCCGGGTGAGGATTGAAACTCCAAGGTCGCAACCTTGTACCCACTTCGTTCTCTGGAGTCGCACCCGGCCTAAACCCCGGGTGAGGATTGAAACGCATGGCCAGCCGCGCGAGTCACGTTGCCGTGTTCGAGTCGCACCCGGCCTAAACCCCGGGTGAGGATTGAAACCGCTTTTCGAGCAGGTTGCAAGCGGCTTCGATGGCACGTCGCACCCGGCCTAAACCCC
>DDSL01000110.1 GCA_002343825.1 Chthonomonas sp. UBA2391 | reverse complement strand
CAGGTGTTGGAGAGACGCAACCCGAAGTTCTACGCATTCGATTGGAACGGGGCCTCGATCGAGCGCCACGTGTACATTGAAATGCCCGACCCGTTCGAAACCTACCGACAGGCCTGATGCGTTACTACGTGATCGCCCGTGATGGGAGGAAGTTCGGACCGGCCGATCTCGAAACGCTGAGCCAGTGGGCTCTCGAGGGCCGGGTCGCGCGCGACACGTATTTGGAGGACGAGTTTTCTGGCGAGCGGATTCGCGCGGGGGAGGTCGTCGGCATCAACTTCCCTCCGGCGGCACCGCTCGCGCCACCGACCGACTGGTCGAAGCCCCCGGAATTCGGGGTCGGCAACACCGCCACGGTCGGCACCAACCCGGGTTCGAACGAATTGGCTCTGGCTTGGGTTTTTGCCGTGCTGTCCATCGTCCTCTGTTTCGCCTACGGATGCCTGGCGATCGCGTTCGGTCCCTTGGCGCTCTACTTCGCGAAGAAAGCCGAGGCCAACGGAGCCAACGCGACCGGACCAAGAGTGGTGGCATGGATCGCGATCGGATTGGGAACGCTGTTCGTGCTCGCGATGGTCGTGCTCTTCACGTTCGCGTTCAGCGCCGGCTGAGGATGGAGCGGCGGGCCAATCCCTGGCCCGCCGAGAGGCATACGCTAAGCCTGAAGTTTTTCGTAGAGCAGCCGCTCAAGTTCGTTTCGAACCGGCTCGCACTCGATCTTCTCGAGCACTTCCGCCGCAAAAGCGTAGACGAGAATCGCTCGGGCTTGGGTTTCATCGATGCCTCGAGACCGAAGGTAGAACAGCGCGTCCGAACGCAACTGTCCGACGGTCGCCCCATGGGTGCATTTGACGTCGTCGGCAAAGATCTCCAGCTGCGGCTTCGAGTTCATCGTCGCCGACGGCGACAGGAGGATCGCTTGGTTCGTCTGCTTCGCGTCGGTCTTCTGGGCATCGAGGTGAACGAAGATCTTCCCGTTGAACACCGCCATCGCCTGGTCATCGAGGACGTGTTTGTAGACCTCGAAGCTGTCGCAATGGGGAAACGCGTGGTCGAGCCGGGTGTGGTTGTCGCACACCTGCCCGCCATTCTGGACGACGACGCCATCCATGCGGCAGTGCAGGTTCGAACCGTTCAAGAAGATGTTGAGGTCGTTGCGCGTGAGCTTGCCGCCATAGGTCACGCTGAACGTGTTGAGGCTGCTGTCTCCCTCTTGCCGAATCTCGGTCAGGGCGATGTGGAGTGCCTGCTCGCTCTCGCGCTGGACCTTCACATGTTCGACGTGGGCGTTCGCTGCCACCGTCCCTTCGGTGACCGCGCAGGTGAACGTCACCCCTTCTCCGATGGTAGCGTACGTTTCGACGATCGTCGCCTCGGCCTCGGAGTGGGCAAGTATGAACAACCTCGGGAACGCCGCGACCGCCTCCGCACCGGCAATCGTCACGTGGAGAATCTCGATTGCGGGCTCGATCACCGCACCGCGAGCCAATTCGATCATGACCGCCTCGGCGTGACAGGCCGCGTTCAAAGCAGAAAACGGTGTCGCGTCGATCGCCGCGACCGAGCCGATGCGCTCGCGATCCGTCGGCGTGAGTCGATCACCAAAGCGCACGTCCAAGCCGGGAATGCCGAGCCGGCACCATTCTGGCGCGATCTGGCCATCGACAAGCACGATCCGAGGGCCGTCAGCGATAAGCCAAGCGTCAAGGTCGAGCTGCGCCACATCGGTCGCGGAGGCCGCCACGAACGAGGTCTCGGCGAGTTCGCGAAGCGACGTGTACTTCCACTCTTCGTGCCGAGTCGTCGGGATTCCGGACCGACGGAAGGCCTCGAGACCCGCCGCTCGGAGCGGTGTCGGCGGCAACGCCGAGGCGATCTGCGTGAGCGAATCAAGCCCGACGGCAGGGGCTTCCAGACTCACGCTCATCCTCGGGCTCCGGCAGCCAGTTCCTCTTCGATCCAGCCGTAGCCCTTCGCTTCGAGCTCATGGGCGAGCTCCTTTCCTCCTGACTTCACGATCCGGCCATCCATGAGGATGTGCACGAAGTCCGGGACGATGTAGTTGAGGAGCCGCTGATAGTGGGTGATGACCAGGAATCCACGCTCGGGCGATCGGAGGGCATTGACGCCGTCGGCGACAGTCTTGAGGGCGTCGATGTCGAGTCCGGAGTCCGTCTCGTCGAGGACACAGAGTCGGGGTTCAAGCACCGCCATCTGGAAGATCTCGTTCCGCTTCTTCTCGCCACCCGAGAAGCCTTCGTTGACGCTGCGCGTTAGGAGGTCGCCCTCGAGGTGGAGGAGCTTGATCTTCTCCTTGATGAACGTCATGAACTCAAGGGCGTCCATCTCGGACTCGCCCCGCGCCTGTCGCTTCGCGTTTACGGCTGCCCGGAGGAAGTAGCTGTTGCTCACGCCCGGAATCTCGACCGGATACTGGAACGCCATGAACAGGCCCTGGTGGGCGCGCTCCTCGGGATCGAGTTCGAGCAGCTCCTCCCCGTCGAAAAGGACCTGTCCGGACGTGATGTCGTACCCATCGCGACCCGCGAGCACATTCGCAAGGGTGCTCTTTCCGGAGCCGTTCGGCCCCATGATCGCGTGAACTTCACCCGATCGGACGGTGAGATCGATTCCCTTGAGAATCGGCTTGTCTTCGACGCCTGCGTGCAACTGCTTGATTTGGAGCATGGTTTCCTCAATGGCGTTCTACGCGACGAAGGATCACCCCATCATCCGCCCGCGAGAATCTTTACAATTTTAGCATGATTCCAGATGGAGCAGCCGCTGATATGAGACTGCATTATGTCTGGCATATAGTCACAAAAGTGCAGGCTCAGAGGAAAGCTCTGTGCGTGCCCCGCACGCAGAATCTTGTTTCTTGAGGTCTTTCATGAAAAGTCAGTTCAGATTCGCTCTTCTTGTCGCCTGTAGTTCGGCGAGCCTGGCGGCCCAGGCCATCGTCATCACCCAGAACGTCGACAACAACACCATCACACCTGGAAACTCCGTTTCCTGCAACGCCGGCGGCCTTCATGTGGACAACTGGTACGCCCGTGGTTTCAACCTTGCCGACTACGGCATCACCCAGCCGTTCCAGGTCAGTTCGGTGCGCTTCGGCGTCGAGGCCGCTTCCAGCCCCGCAGGCTTCCAGAGCATCACGGTGAACCTGTATGACGGGTACTCGACGTCCGGTGCGAATCTGCTTCCGGGCACGCTCGTCGGGTCATCGACCTTCAACCTCGCCAACGGTGCCACGTTCTTCCACGTCGAGAACGTCAGCGCGCTGATCACTTCGGGGCGCGTCGTCGCCGAAGTGTTCACGCCGAACGGCCAATCCGCGGGCAATGGCTTCTTCATCGGATCCAACCCCAACGGGCAGACGGGTCCGAGCTACATCAAGGCGCCGGATTGCGGTGTGACTTCGCTGACGAACCTCGGCGCCATTGGCTTTGGGGGCATGCACGAGTTGATCTGCATCGACGGCCAGCCCGTTCCTGAGCCCGCCACGCTTGCCGTGCTCGGACTCGGAGCCATCGCCGTCCTCCGCCGACGCCGCCGCAAGTAAGCGTCAAATCCTCCTCCCATTGCCTCCGAACGCGACCGCGCTCGGAGGCATTGTCTTGTTAGCGAGTGAGCAGCTCTCCCGTTTGTACTCGCCACAGCGCGGCGTAGAGCCCCCCGCCCTCAACCAGTTCTTCATGGGTCCCCGCCTCAAGAATGCGCCCCCCTTCGAGGACCCAGATTCGGTCTGAATCGCGAACGGTCGAGAGACGGTGCGCGATGACGATCGACGTTCGGCCCTCCGTGACGCGACCGAGCGAGCGCTGAATCGCGGCCTCGGTCTCGTTGTCGACCGAGGACGTGGCTTCGTCGAGGACGAGAATGGCAGGATCGCGCAGCAACGCCCGAGCCAACGATAATCGCTGGCGCTGGCCGCCGGAGAGCTTCTGGCCCCGCTCGCCCACGACAGTGTCGTACCCCTGCGGAAGATCGAGGATGAACTCATGCGCTTCAGCCGCACGGGCCGCATCTTCGATCGCTTCGATCGAAGCATCGGGCCGACCGTACGCGATGTTGTCCCGCACGGTCCCATGGAAGAGAAAGACGTCTTGGCTCACGTAGCCCATGGACCCACGCAGGGCGTCGTTCGCGAGCGTACGGATGTCCTGACCATCGAGGGTCACTCGACCTCGGCGAGGGTCATGGAACCGGAGGAGCAAGCGCAAGAGGGTCGACTTCCCTGCCCCCGTCGCTCCGACGATCGCGTGCGTTTCCCCGGCTGGGATGCGCAGATCGATCTCTTTCAGAATGTCGGGGCCGTCGGCGTATCCAAAGGAGACAGATTCAAAGGCAATCTCGCCCCGGATGGGCTCACTCAGCGCGTGATCGCCGGGTCGCATGGTCGGCTTCACGTCCAGGAGATTGAAGATCCGCGACGTCGACGCCATCGCTCTCTGGTACTGGTCGAGGGTCTCGCCAAGCCGGGTCATCGGCCACAAGAGCCGCTGCGTCATAAAGACCAGCACCGAGTACATCCCGACTTCCATCCGACCGTTCAGGACGAGGTAGCCGCCGATCACAAGGGTGCAGGAGAAGCCGGCAAGAATCGCCATCCGAATGAGCGGAATGAACGCGGCCGAAAACCGAATTGCCTCGCGGTTCGCCTCACGATAGTCGTTCGAGACCTTGGCGACCCGGGCCGCCTCGCGCTTCTCGGCGTGGAAGGCCTTGATCGTGGTGATCCCCCCGAGGTTTGCGCCCAACGTGGCGCTCAATTCGGCAACCGCTTCGCGGACCTTGGCGTACAGCGGCTGCAGCCGGCGTTGGTACCGGATCGACGCCACGATGATGATCGGAATCGGGAGAAACGCGAAAGCGAGCAGCGTGAGCGAGCCCGCGGCAAAGACCGCTCCCACGAGCACGACGTTCCAAAACAGGTCGATCAGCGAGCTCGCACCGCCATCCAGGAACCGCTCGAGCTGGTTGATATCGTCGTTGAGGATGCTGAGAAGGCCGCCACTCTTCGTGTCCTCGAACCACGCGACTTCCAAGCCCTGCACGTGATCATAGAGTTCGACCCGGATGTCATGCTCGATCGTCTGCGAGAGATTTCGCCAACTCAGCGCCGCGAGGTAGCCGAACGTCGATTCGAGGATCCAGACGACCGCGTTGAGCACGGCCAGAACGAGGAGCTGGTCCCAACGCCCCTCGATGCCGAACCATGTGGCCATGAACGAATCGTTGCCACGAACGATCACGTCGATGACGGCTCCGATCAGCACCTCGGGAGCGACGTCCATGACCTTGCCCAGAGTGGTGTAGGTCGTGGCGAGAACGACTTTCGGTCGGTAGGGCTTGGCATAGCCCCAGAGTCGACGGAGACCGGTTTGATTCTGGTTCATGGTTGGCTTGAGTCCGCGGCAATGCTCGGCGATGGCACGATCTGTGCATCGACGGCGTTTACCCATTGAAGGAGCGCGACCGGGGTCCGGGTACCCTCGTGAGCGCATCGCGTGACGAGGAGAACGATTTTGACGAAGAAGATTGGAATTCTAGGATTGTGTGCGACCGCCCTTGCGGTCGCAGGCTGCGGCAGCAAGAACGATGGCCTTGCCAACGTCGGGGGAGAGGAGATCTCGCTGCAGGAGTTTCGCGAGTATCTCGAGATCATGCCCAATGCGCGCGTCTCGGTTCAGGGCCAGGTCGCCCGACTCCCGGTGATGGATACCCTCGGGTTCCAAGCGATGCAGGATCTCGTCGGATATAAAATTCTCATGCAACTCGCGGCAGACGAGGGGGTGCTCCCCACGCCCGCCGACGTCGCGAAAGAACTCACCTTCCGAACCCAGCTCGATCCCGCCTTCGTGAACAACCTTACGTCCACCGGTTTGACGCTCGCCCAGGTTCGGGACAGCCTCAAAATCGACTTGGCCCGCGAGCGGCTTCTGACCAAGGGCATCACCGTCACGAAGGAAGATGCGGAGCAGTACATCAAGGATAACCCCCGCCAATTCGTCGAGCCGGCCACGGCGCAAAGCTACGTCATCGTCGTCAGCAGCGAGGCGGCCCGAGATCAAGTCGATCGGGACCTCGCGGGCGGCGAGCCGTTCAAGCAGGTCGCGATGCGGTCCAGCGAGTTGGACAACGCCAAAGCCACCGAGGGTCGCTTCCAATACACGGTCCTGAGTCAGTACCCGAGCGACATCCGCCCGATCATCGAGCGCACGCCGGAATTGAAACAGACCGAATGGATCAAGTTCGATCGCGGCTTCGCGAAGTTCTACGTCGAGTCGAAGACCCCCGAAAAGCCGGTCAGTATGGACGACAACCGAAAGGAGCAGCTGCGGCGACAACTCGCGCTCCAATATGGGCAGGCAGCCAGCGATCTCGATCGGCGTCTCGTCGATAAGCTCAAGGAGAGCAAGGTCAACGTCGGCTACAAGTCGATGAGCAAGCGTTGGGACGAGTATGCGGCCGAGGTCACGAAGCGCGGCGAACTTGAGAAGCCGAACCAGTCCACGTCGAAAACGGACTCCAAGTAGGTCGGCATGCGGCGAGGCCCAGGCTCCCTGGGCCTCGCCGCGTTCTTAGTGGGGGGCGAGGGCGAACTCGAACGACGTACCCTGTCCCTGCACGCTCGTAGCCCGGACCCAACCCCCGTGGCGAACGACGATGCGTTTGACCGTCGCCAGGCCAATTCCCGAACCCTCGAACTCCTGCCTGGCGTGGAAGCGCTGAAACGGCTCGAACAACTTCGAGGCATAACGCATGTCGAATCCGACCCCGTTATCGCCCACGACGATCGACTCGGGGCTTGAGCCGCGCATGACTTGGATCCGACCAGGACGGCCGTGCGTGAATTTCCAGGCGTTGTCGAGGAGATTCTCGAGCAGGATTCGGGTCAACCCCGAGTCGCCCTCGATCCGTAACTCCGGCTCGATCTCGAAGACGCACGTTCGATCCCTTGAGCGAACCCGGAGTTGCTGGACGATCTCCTCGGTCATCGCGGTGAGATCGATCGATTCCCGATGAAGCGGGGTACGCGCCACCCGCGACAGGCGCAGGAGGTCGTCGATCAACTGGTTCATCCCCTTCGCGGCGCTACGGATACGATCGATCATCTCGGTTCCCTCGGCTCCGATCGTCGCCCCGTAGTCTTCGAGGAGGAGATAGGCCATGGCATCGACCGCTCGCAACGGACCTCGAAGGTCGTGGGAGACCGAGTAGGTGAAGGCTTCGAGTTCCCGATTCGCCGACTCCAGCTCGGCCGCGCGTTCAGCGAGATCCTGATGGAGGCGAGCGATCTCGGCTTCGGCCGCTTTGCGAACCGAGATGTCGGAATGGGTTCCGACGACGCGGAGCGGACGCCGATCTTCGGACCACGAGAGGACTTTCCCCCTGGCCTGGATCCACTTGTAGGATCCGTCCTTGCAGCGCATTCGGAACTCGGCGGCGTAGGCCGGCACCTCTTGGTGGAAGTGGCGCTGGAGGGCGGCCAAGGTCGCGTCGAGGTCAGCCGGATGAAGGCGGGACGCCCACGCATCGAAGGTGTTCGGGATTTCGTCCTCCTCGTAACCGATCATCTCCTTCCATCGGGCCGAGAAGAACGTCTGGTTGGTGACGGGATCCCAATCCCACACCCCGTCCCCGCTCCCTTCGAGCGCGAAGCGCCAGCGCTCCTCGCTGATCTGCATCGCACGCTGGAACTCCTCTGTTCGGGCCCGAAGCTGGGCTTCGATCTCCTCGAGCGCTTGGCGAGCAGCTTCCGCCGACGCGACGTGGGAACTGACGTCGATGACGATCGTCTCGATGACCGACTCGCCGCCGAAGAGGGTTGGCCGCGAGAAAACCTCGGCCACGAAGTCGGTGCCATCGTCGCGCCGAATCCGATATTCCTGAGTCCCCAGCTGGACCGACGGATCGCCGAGACGTCGGATGCGCTCCGACCACACCGGCTCCATCTCCGGCGGCAAGAACTCAGTCACCGAGCGGCCGATCAGGGCGTCTGGCGTGGCCACCCCCATCTGGCGAGCGAGAGCGGGGTTCGCGTGCAGGATGATGCCGTCGCGCCACAGGAGAGCGGGATGCTCGGCTCGATCGAGCAACTGGCGCTGGCGGCTGCACTCTTCGACAAGGTACGCGTCACTCACGAGACCCCCCAAAAGCTATCGTCATGATACGACGGGAAACGCAACAATGGCTGCCCTTTGGCGGTGGATTGTCGCAGATTGTGCGGAGTTTGTCGACTGCGCACATCCGGCTCCAACCCGTCTGCGGATAGAATGAACTCAGTCTTGCAAGACTCGGAGGTGAACTCGTGAAACGATGGATCATGGGTGGCGTGCTGGCGGTTGCGGCCGCGGCACTGGTCGCCCAAGGTTCGGGGTCCGGAGTTCTGGGTGGTTTCGTGAA
The DNA here is from genome assembly GCA_002343825.1 of Chthonomonas sp. UBA2391. Taxonomy (GTDB): domain Bacteria; phylum Armatimonadota; class Fimbriimonadia; order Fimbriimonadales; family Fimbriimonadaceae; genus UBA2391. Next base: position 3,843 of record DDSL01000110.1, on the reverse strand, counting down.
GGCGCTGAACCAGGCTGATGGCCTGAATTCAACCTACACCATCCAGAAGCTCGGAGGGGCCCCGGATACGTACAAGGTGTCTCTGGCGAAGCCGAACAAGGCGCGCATCGAGACGCCGACGCAGCTCATCGTCGCCGATGGGACGACGATCGTGACGTTCGACAAGCAGGCGAACCAGTACATCAAGCGGGCGCAGACCCCGGCGGGGCTCCGTGGCCTCTTCACCGATGACGCCACGAGCATCTGGGCCGGCTTCTTCAATCCCGAGCCGTTCAAGGGCATGAACGCCAAGGCGTTGCCCGACAAATCGCGCAAAGGCATTCAGTTCAAAGTCGTCGAGATCAGCGCGCCGGACAACCAGGACATCACGCTGACCCTCTACGTCAATCCGGCCGACAACATCGCGCGGCAAGCCGAGATGACGGTCAAGTCCGGCACCCAGGCCGGCGTCCGGATTCTCGACACCAAAACCCTCGAACTCAAGAAGGAAGCCGACACGGTCTTCGCGTTCGCGCCCCCTTCGGGTGCGAAGGAAGTGACCGAGGCCGAACTCAACAGCGACAAGTGGTACCACGACCTCGACGAGGCGCTGCGCGTGGCCAAGGCGACGAACCGATTGGTCTTCATCGACTTCGGTGCCGTGTGGTGAGGGTACTGCAAGAAACTTCAGGCTGAAGTTTTTCCGACCCCCGAGTTCAAGGCTCTCTCGAAGTTCATGGTCTTCGTCCACATCGACGGCGATGAGCGAAAGGACCTGGTCTCCAAGTACGGAGTTTCCGGGTTCCCGACGCTGATCATGATGAAATCCGACGCGTCGATCGTCGATCAGTGGTCCGGCTACAGCCCGGCGCCGCAGTTCATCGAGCGCGTCAAGCAAGCCCTCCGCAAGGGCGGCATGAATCCCTGATCGAACCACGTGCTTCGAGAATCGGCCCTCCCGAGTTCGGGAGGGCCGATTCGCTTGCAGACCTTCCCTGGACTCGGGAGATGACGCGCGAAGAGGCACTCCCACCGAGGACTCAGAGGCGGAGAGCTACTCGATAACCCGTCCCACGATCGAGGCAACACGTGGATGTCGAAGGGGTAGGATTTCGGGATGCCCGACTTCGTGAACCAGCTCTGCTACGGAGACAACCTCGAAGTCCTGCGCAAGATGCCCGACGAAATCGCCGACCTCGTCTACCTCGATCCCCCCTTCAACTCCGCCCGCAACTACAACCTCCTCTTCAAGCAGGTCAAAGGCGGCGACAGCCCGGCCCAGATCATGGCGTTCGAGGACACCTGGCAGTGGAGCCACCGGCTGTACAACGAGTTCATGAGCGACGAGCGCAACCAGCCGCTCTGGAAGCTCGTGCAGTCGCTCTACGACATCCTTGGCGACTCCGAGATGATGGCCTACGTCGTCATGATGGCCCCGCGCCTGCTCGACCTCCAACAAGCACGCCACTTAGGACGTCCATGAAGCAGAATCCGGAGTACAATTGGCGTCCGATTCCGTCCATAAGGAGGTGGAATTGAAATTCGCAGAGTTCTTTGCAGGGATCGGCCTCGTGCGAATGGGGCTTGAACGCTCGGGTTGGACGTGCGCGTTTGCGAACGATATCGATCCGAAAAAGCTAGAGATGTATTCCGCGCAGTACCCAGACTTCGGCGAACACTTTGTGCTTGGGGACATCCGAAACTTGGATATCAGCCAGTTGCCGGTAGTTGATCTTGCGTCGGCTTCATTTCCGTGTACCGACCTAAGCTTGGCTGGCGCACGAGCTGGCCTTGCGGGCGAGCACTCGTCAGCTTTGTGGCCGTTCCTTGAATTGCTCCACAAGATCGAACTGATTCGCCCACCCATTGTTTTGTTGGAAAACGTCCCTGGGTTCCTGACATCTCACGGCGGTGCCGACTTCAAGAGTGCCTTGCTAGCCCTCAATCGCTTGGGCTATGAGGTCGATGCGCTCATCATCGATGCCGCACACTTCGTCCCCCAGTCAAGGCCGAGGATGTTTGTCGTCGCCACCTATCGACCCCTTCAATTCCGGGTGTGCGAGCGGCGCAAAATGCCAAAGCTCTTCGAATCGCAGGTCAGGCCCGCCGCCCTTGCCCAATTCATTCTCGATAATCCGGGGATCAATTGGAACATTCGCGAACTGCCCACCTTGCCCGTTCGAAGCTCTGACTTGCCCGCTATCCTTGAACCCATGAGCGACGACGCGCCCGAGTGGTGGTCGCCAGCCCGCACCGAGTACTTGGTAAATCAAATGAGCAGCAAACATCGGCAGATTGCCGATGAGATGGCTTCTCGCAAAGAGGCAACATACGGCACAGTGTTCCGCCGAGTGAGGAATGGAAAGTCAATGGCAGAACTCCGCGTAGATGGAATTGCGGGGTGTCTTCGTACACCGAAGGGAGGTAGCGGCCGCCAAATCCTCTTCCGGGCAGGAAACGGTCGATACAATGCTCGGCTCCTGACTCCGCGCGAGTGCGCAAGGCTCATGGGGGCGGACGACTTTCCAGTTAACGTGCCACAAAACCAGGCTTTGTTTGGGTTTGGAGATGCGGTGTGTGTGCCCGTCATTGACTGGCTGGCGAGGAACTACCTCAATCCACTCTTGCATGAGTTGACAAGTGCGGAATGTCGGATGGCTAGGGCTTGAAGGACAAACCTCTCGGCGTTCCATCCGATGTCGCTGAAATCAGAAAGCGAATTTCGGAATTCTTTAAGGAGAAATCTCCCTCCGGGAAACCGATTGGTTCATATTGGGGAGTTTATGTATTCTTCGACTATGACGGCGAGCCCATTTACGTCGGTCAGACCATTGAGAGCTTGGGAGGGCGTGTAAGCCGCCACATGACCAACCAGAGGACAGACGCCGTAGCGATGAATGTCCTCGACCCCTTTGAGGTGGCTTCGATAGAGGTCTACCTTCTGTATCATAGGTCGGAGAACCCACCACCCAGAGCGCAAGTGCTGAAAGAGCTGCACGCCCTCGAGTACACCGTGTTCCAAAAGGTCCTCCATGAGTCCACCCTCAAGGCCGTGCTGAATGAGAAGGATCTTGACGCGACTGACTTTGTAAAGCTCCCAACTTCATACCGAAAGCGCATAATCCCCGACGAGTTATTCGCCACCCGCCAGCACCCAGACATTCGCATTGCTAGGCGAGCAAACACCATCGCACGTTTGGCTCAAGTCATCAGCGAGCGCGAAGTCTCGGCGGGCCTTCGGCGCACCCTTCTTACTCAGGCGAGGCGCCTTGAGAAGCTGGCGGCTGAACGCTTCAAACCGTTTGAATCACAGGTGCCTCATGTGGGATCAGAAGATGACCAAGAAGATTGACCGCACGATCCAGGTCAAAGGCGGCAACGCCATGAACCTCAGCACCATCCGCGACTTCGCCAACGTCATTGAGTCGAACAAAGCCGTCCTCGGCATCATGATCGGCATGAAAGAACCCACCCCCGAAATGAAGCGCGTCGCCGACCAGATGGGCTACGCCGACTGGCCCACCGAACGCAAATACCCCCGCTACCAAATCCTCTCGATCGAGGGGCTCTTGGAGAAGGGCGTCAAGCCCGAGATCCCCGACAGCTATCGCCTCGGCGCGCAGACCGGCGTCGGCAGGGCGCAGGACGACGGGCAGGCGGGGTTGTTCGAAGGCGACGACTGACGTTGTTTTCGTCGCCGTCCTCGTCCTCGTCGCAGCAAGTGACCATCGATCCAGGGCATTCCGCGGGTCATCTTCGACCACAAAGGCGAGATGCGGGACCGCAAAGCCGAGATGTGCGGCCGCAAAGCCGAGATGTGCGACCACAAAGGCGAGATGCGGGACCGCAAAGCCGAGATGTGCG
>DDSL01000011.1 GCA_002343825.1 Chthonomonas sp. UBA2391 | reverse complement strand
GCCGGTCACTGGACGATCTACTCAAGGGTCGTCATGCCGTTGTCTGGATCCGCGCTTGCCACCGTGGGAGTTTTCTGCTTCATCTACAACTGGCGAGACTTCATGGGCCCGCTGATCTACCTCAACGATCCGCAGCTGCAGACGTTGGAGACAGGATTGGCGACTTACAATTCTCTGCGCTCCGAGCAATGGCACCTGCTGATGGCGGGCAGCATCCTCGTGACCATCCCCTTGATCGTGATCTTCTTCCTTGGACAGCGCTACTTTGTCAAAGGAATCTCGATGACCGGACTGAAGTGATCATCGAACAACTGGATAGAAAAACATGACCTTTAGAAAGAACTTTGTTTGGGGAGCGGCGACCGCCGCCTATCAGATCGAGGGCGCTGTAGCCGGCGGCGGGCGTGGTCCTTCGGTCTGGGACATGTTCGCCCGTATGCCTGGTGCGGTTCTTGGCGAGCAGAGCGGGGAAGTGGCCTGCGACCACTACCATCGTTATCGGGAGGATGTCGGCATCCTGCGCGAGTTGGAGGTTCAGGCCTATCGATTCTCGATCTCATGGTCGAGAGTGCTCCCCGCCGGACGCGGTGCTGTGAACCCTGATGGAGTCGCGTTCTATGATCGTCTCGTCGACCTCCTTCTCGAGTCCGGCATCACACCGTATGCCACGCTCTTTCACTGGGACTTCCCCTATGAACTTTTCCTTCGAGGGGGATGGCTCAACCCCGATTCGGTCGAGTGGTTTGGAGAGTATGCGGCGCTCGTCACGGACAGATTTTCGGATCGAGTCCAGAACTGGTGGACCCTGAACGAACCCCCCTGCTTCCTAGGGCTGGGTCATATGGACGGGATTCATGCACCAGGTTCGAAGCTAGATTGGCCCGAGTTTTTCATCGCGACAAAGCACGCGCTGATGGCCCACGGACGCGCCGTTCAGGCGCTCCGCGCCCATAGCAAGACCCCCGCGCAGGTTGGGTACGTCCCGATCAGCCACATCGGCATTCCGGCCGATGAGTCGCCAGAGAGTATTCAAGCAGCCCGCGAGTTTACGTTCGGCGTCCCGGACGCGTCACGAAAGTACTGGTTTGCACGCCTCTACCTCGATCCGGTCGTGCTGGGCGAATGGCCGGAGGAGTGTGTGCGCGTCTTCACAGACCGAGGGCCGGCCGTGAGTCCGGAAGAGCTTCGGCTCATGTCTGAGCCCGTGGACTTGCTTGGCTTGAACTTCTACTCCGCCCCGATCATCCGGCGTGGTGAGAACGGAGAGCCGACGGTTGTCCAGGCGAACCCGGGGGACCCGCGCACGGGCTTCGATTGGCCGATCACGCCGGAAGGGCTCTATTGGTCGGTTCGATTCCACCACGAGCGGTATGGGCTGCCCATGATGATTGCGGAGAACGGCTTGAGCTCACTCGACTGGGTCTCTGAGGACGGAGCAGTTCACGATCCGCAGCGCATCGACTTCACGAGCCGCTACCTGCGCAGCCTCCATCGGGCCGATGCCGAGGGGTTTCCCATCGAGGGCTACTTCCACTGGTCGCTCCTGGACAACTTCGAGTGGGCCGAAGGCTATCGACACCGGTTCGGTCTGGTCCATGTGGATTTCGAAACCCAGAAGCGAACGATCAAGGACTCGGGCTGGTGGTATCGCGACGTGATTCGTCGCAACGGACTGGATCCCCGTCGCGGCCTCGACTCGTTCGCACTGATCGATCCGGAAGCGACGCTGAGGGCTGTCTAACCCGGAAGAGACACATTTCTGCCCGCATTAGTACGGGTTCTATCCCTGCTCCCTGTGAGCCTGTCGTATAATGAGAAACGATTCGCGAAACGTTTCGCAATGTGAGGAACCTCGGATGAACTTCATGACTACACGCGTTGCTACCCTCGCCCTTGCGATGGCCGTGATGGCCGGCTCGCAAGCGGCTCTGACCCCCTACTCGCAGGACTTCGAGACGCTCGACATCGCCTCCCCGACCGCTCTGTCGGGCAACGGCTGGCTGGTGTTCGGCAATGTCTTCGATAGTGGAGACAACTACCTTTACGGATACGGACCCTTTGCCGCCCCCAACGGTACCGGTGGCTTCTCGAGCATCGCGACGGGCGAAGGCGGAGCTGAGCAGGGCCAGCAGTACCTCAACGTCTTCAGTGACTACCTCAACGGCGACCACGGCTTCGGAAACAAGATCGAGGCCAACGTCTTCCAGGAGCAAGTCATCGCCTCGGGAGACCTGGGCTCCACCTACCAGTTCGCCTTCGATTACAAGGCCTCGAGCCAGAACGGACCTTCGGGCCAGACCCGAACGATGGCGTTCATCAAGGTCCTCGACCCGAATTCCGGTTACGCGCTGGTCGCCTTCCCCGTCGTCGAGACCACGACCGCGTCGACGTCGAACTGGGCAAGGGGCGTGATCAACATCACGATCGGCAGCGGCTGGACCGGGCACATCCTGCAGTTTGGATTCCTGAGCAACGCCACGCTGTACCAACCCTCGGGCGTCTACTACGACAACATCACCTTCTCGAGCGCACAGAAGACGATCAGCGGGACGATCAACCTTGCGAGTTACGTGGGTAACCCGAGCTCCCGAGCGATCACGTTCGAGCTCGTCNNATGGCAGCAACACGACGGTCCAAACCCAAACCCTCAACCTCGACGGCTCCAACGGCTACTCGTTCCCGACGTCGGTGGCGAACGGCAACTACGACGTGTATGTCAAGGGCACCACGTGGCTTCGCAAGAAGATCGCCAGCGTTGCAGTGGGCTCCGGCGGCGCGACGGTCTCCACGACGCTCGATTACAACGGAGACCTCGATAACAACAATGTCATCGACTCGGACGATTTCGACATCCTCGTTGCCAACTTCGGCGGCAGCGGTGCCGGTGACGTCGACGGGAGCGGCAACACCGACTCGGACGACTTCGATATCCTCGTCGCCAACTTCGGGTTAGGCGGCGACTAGCCTCCCTCAGCCTCCGCTCGGCTTCCGAGCGGAGGCGACCTTCATCCTCTTCTGGGCCGTCGCCTCTGGCACGCTGGGTTAGTCCTCTGCCTCCAGGACCGCTCCCTCGAGGCCTCCCGTTGCGAGTAAGGCCAGAGACCGAGCGAATGCGCGAAGCGCTTGGCAAGGGAAATGCGGCGGTAAGGTCCTTCGCTAAACCGATCAGTTGGCTTGACCAAACCAAGCCGACCCTGACCGGCACTAGCCGACCGGGATACCGCAGAAGTCCAATTTCTAGGAATTCTGCCTTGGTCAAGCGTCGGTCTCATCGGACTCGATGCGATCACCCGGCGGTACCGCAGAAATGAATTCCGGGGTGCCTTCGGTTTCAGGTGGCTCCACCAACGCAATGACTCGACTCTTGAACGCTTTGAACATTTTGACCGAGTTCACGGCAAACCAATCTCGAACTTGAGCCTCGTTCTCGGGTTTGCGGGGGTCAATCTTGGCTTCCAAAAGCACGCGGGCGGTCTTCTTGCCCGGCAGGGGCAGCCATTGGAGAGCCGCTCCAAGTTCCGACTCAATCTCTACCCTTTGAAATTGAAGTGATTCAAAGGCTTCGGCTTTCCAGGGAACAGTGATGTAGAGGTCGATCCCGATGCTTTCGTTTCTTGGAGTCAGAAGCATGTTGAGATGGAATCCGGCCCTCCCGATACTGATGCTCGACCAATGGTCGTCTCCGGGCCGCTGGAGGCGGAACGGAGGCTTGCCTGCCTTGATCGCTTCTTGAATTTCGACCCACATTCTGCGTCGCCACGCATGGCGCTCTTTGTCCGCCTGAGAGAGGCCACCTTTGGTTTCTTTGACCGCAAGGTTTGGTCGGCAAACGACATCGAGTTGAGGAGCGACCGGACTGTTTCCGATGCGGTACAGCCTGAGGCCGACGAGGTACAGGTTCACGTTCGTTGGCGTGTTCTCATTGAGCCAATCGATCACTTGGCGATGATCATCTGAGATCGTTTCCGAAATCCAGATACCCGTCATGGCCTTATGAACGGCAGCGTAGGTGAGCAGCTTGCCCAGGTGATCGTGGTTGGTCTTCCCGTACTGGTTCTCGATGACCACGATATGGTTTTCATCTCCGAGCAGGTTTCCAACCACGTCGCACGGGTAGTCGCCCGGTCGAGATTCGCGGGTGAGGTTCTCGATTTCGATTCCGAGTTCCTCGGCGAGGAGCGTGATGCCATCCTCTGTCACGAGCCAGTCAGAGAAGTCGGTCTCTCGCTTCCAGACTTGCTTGACATCCTGAACTCGCTCGCGTTTCCCAATCAGCATCTCATCATTCCCTTCATAAGTATGGAACGATTCCCAAGAGATCGGGAATGGCCCCCTTCGACTTCTCTCTGCCTTCAGGACGGCCGTTCTTCCAACTAAAAAAAGCCCCTCGGAAGGGGCTTTTTGAACCTAAATCTTGGTGGACCGTGTAGGGCTCGAACCTACGACNNCTGATTAAGAGTCAGCTGCTCTGCCAACTGAGCTAACGGTCCGGACGAAACGTCAGTGTACCCCGGGGCCGGATGAGGGGCAAGGACCCGGATCGGATAGAATCGGGAGATGAGCCATATCGAGGCCGACCGGGAGATCGCCAAGATCCACGAGGAGATCGACGTTCTCAAGAAGAAACTCGCCGAAGCCAGGAGCGGGCGCCCGCCCGAGCCCGTCCGCGACTACAAATTCCGCACGTCCAAGGGCACGGTCAACCTCAGCGAGCTCTTCGGCGATCGCAACGAGCTCCTGATCATCCACAACATGGGGCAGGGTTGCGTCTACTGCACGCTCTGGGCCGACGGCCTGAACGGGTTCACCGACCACCTCGAAAACCGGGCGGCGTTCGCGCTCGTCAGCCCCGACGAGCCGGCGGTCGCCGAGGCGTTCGCCGAAGGACGCGGCTGGCGATTCAAAATCTTCAGCAGCTCTGGCGACACCTTCACCCAGGACATGGGATTTTGGAAGGAAGCGGACGGCTATTGGCCAGGCGTCTCGGCGTTCGCCAAGCTCGAAGATGGCTCCATCATCCGCACCGGCATGGCGTTCTTCGGGCCGGGTGATGACTTTTGTGCCGTGTGGCCGATGTTCGACTTGCTCCAGGGCGGCGTCGGAAAGTGGGAGCCTCAGTACTCCTACCGATGACGACCCTCGTTCGTCTCGACGAAGTCGGCTCGACTCAAGAGTGGATGAAGGCGGCTATCGCCGCCGGCGAAGCACCGAGAGCCGTCCTCGCGGATCGCCAGACGGCGGGACGGGGCCGATTCGGGCGCTCATGGTACGGAGCGGAAACGGGCTCGCTGGCGATGAGCATCGCATTCCCCGAGTACGCCGCGAGTTCGCGGCCGTGGTTGGTCGGGATGCGCGCGGCGATCGCGGTCGCAGGCGCGATCCATGCTCGCCTGCGCTGGCCCAACGATCTCTTTCTCGACGGAAAGAAGGTCGGGGGTGTGCTCACCGAGCTCGTTCAGGCACCTGACGGCACCTCGGTCCCGGTGGTGGGGATCGGGGTCAATGTTGCGATTCGCGAGTTCCCGCCCGAGCTGGCACCGATCGCGACGAGTCTGGTGCTACACCGCGAACGCGAAATCGATATTCCCGAGCTCGCCGAGGCGATCTTGCAGCGGCTGGACTCCTTGCCCGAGCCGGACCGGTGGGACCCCCTCTATCCGATTTGGGACCTCTTCGACGACACTCCGGGCAAGCTCTACCGGTTGCCCACCGGCGAGGACGCGGTCGCGATCGGGGTCGGTCCTCAAGGCGAACTGGTCTGCGCCGTCGATGGCGAAACGACGTTGGCGCTTGCGGCGGACGCGATCCTCGGTCGGAGTTAGTTCAGGCTGCGCAGGAGGGTCACCCGACCGATCGGCACCCATTCGGCGACCAAGATATCCCCGTTGCGCAGGAACATGGCGTCGTGGGGATGGATGAACTTCGTCGGCACAAAGTCGTTCCTCGGGTGGTCGCGGAGGCCCGACGGATGCCCATCGCCGAGGTGTGTGATCACGTCGTTCCGTTCATCCAGGATCGTGATAACACTCTCGAGGTCGGGCACCAGCATCTTCCCGTTCTGAATCGAAAAGTGGCACGGAAGGCGCATCCCGTTCTTCACGAACGAATGGTGCTTTCCGTCGAGCGAGAAGTATTGGATCCGGCGGTTGGCGCGATCGGCGACGGCAAGAAGCGGCTCGGGGCCGCGCCGGTCCACCCAAAGACCATGGGGTTGTTGAACCTTACCGGGCTCGCTCCCAGGGCCGCCAAACGTCTGGAGGTAGTTCCCGGCGAGGTCGTAGCGGTGGATCCAGTTCGACCCATAGCCATCGGCGACATAGAACTCGCCGTGGTCGCCGAAGGCGACATTCGTGGGGATGTAGGGAAGGTTTTTCGATGCGTACTCGCCAAACTCCGGCGGCGTGCTCTTCTCCCAGACGACGGTGCCGTCGAGCTTCGTCTTCACGACGACCCGATGGGCGACGTCGCAGTGATAGAGGTATTCGTGCTCGCCCTCTTTGCGCAGGTCGAGACCGTGGGCCCCACCTTGGAAGCGGTCGCCCCATGAACGGAGGAACCGTCCCGCCTCATCGAAAACGAGGATCGCGTCCTTGCTCTTGCTCGAGGGGTGGACGGTGTGGGCGAGATAGATATGGCCCCGTGAGTCCTGGGCGACGCCATGGGTATCGCCGAGACGGTAGTCATCGGGAATGTCGAGCCAGTCGCCTACCCAGAGGTAACGACTCGATCCCGAGCCCAGCACGAGTTCACGGTTTTGCATCTTTTGGGAAAGAGCATGGACCGGTCCGGCAGCGGCGAGGCTGGCGGCCCCGATGAGGAGATTCCGTCGAGAGAGCGACATGGGATCAGGATTCGACGCACGAAAGCATTTCCCTGCCCGAAAACTCCCGCCGCGCCGGCCCAGAGGCCACGCCCTGGNNTCCGTCCCTTGCCCCGGCGCGGCGGAAGTCGGCTCCACTTCAGCAACGGAATGGCCTCTTGCCCTGGTCGGGAGATGTACGTCGCGGCGTCGCGACGCAACGCCGAAGCGGTAATCTAGTGGCGTATGCCGTATGTTGTGGCCGAGCCCTGTATCGGAGTCAAGGACAAGTCCTGTATGTCCG